>DASRTD010000151.1:0-25223 GCA_035656115.1 Mucilaginibacter sp. | reverse complement strand
CGCAAGGTATTGTGACTTATAAGCGTTGTACGCAGCCTGTGTATTATATCGCAAGCCCACTACCTTGTGTTCGTTATAAACCCGGCTTTTGGTTTCCTGATAAGCTCTGAAATAAGAATTATCAAGCGCTTTTATCTCCGTCCAGGTGGTAACTTCACCGCCGCCGGTATTTTTAACTAAAATCGACGTTTGTTTTTCTTTTCCGGGGTCGATGGCTACATCGCTGGCAACTTCATTAAAGTAACCCGAGAAAATATAAAACTCCACCTGACTATCCGGCGACTGAAAAAATGCGCTTATATATTGACTATATCCGTTATTCTGGATACCAGTTAAAGAAGGTCTTACACTAAAACCTTGCGGCACCTTTACATCGAAGAATCTTCCGGTAAATTCTCCGTTGTTTACCGGATTATTGCCAGCTGCGGCCTGGGTCGGCCCAGGACTACTCGCCGGCGTTGCTATTACAACTGGTTTGGCGACAGCCGAGTCGGAGCCTGAAGAAGATATCTCGTGTTTACTCTTGGCAAAATCAACACTAACGACATACTTAATCGCAACAACCAAAATTAAAATTATGACCACCCCACCCAAACCAAACATCAACCCTTTTTTGTTATTGGTTACCCAATCGCTGAAAGTATTAAGAGACAAATCATTGGTTTTTTTAATATTGGCTTCCTGCTGATTCGGCTGAGCATATTGAGCTTCAATTTCTTTGGTTTGTGAGGGTTGTTGAGGAATTGGTTGTAATGGGGGCGCCTGAATGACCGGTTGCTGTTGAGGGGCCTGGTAAACAGATTGTTGACGGGGTATTGCCCCGGCATTAATGTTAACGGTTGCGGCTGACGAAACTCTGCTATTGGCATTATTTGCGGCAACTACCGCCCAAATAATACAGGCAATCCAAACAACGATCAATCCAAATCCTAACGTTACTATAGAAATTATGACACCTAATATAAACATCACGATCCCCCCTGTAACTGACGCATAAAGCAAGCCAAGCGGGCCGAAAAGAAAAGCGAGCAAAAAAGCTACCCCTACGCTTTTCTGTTTTCCAACAATAATAATATTTTGCTGATATTGGGGATTAGGGGTTTGCTGGTTTGGTTGATTTAGATTGTCCATCTTGTTTTTTGGCTTAGAGGTCGGTTCCATCAATAATTGAAAGAGAAAGGTTTTTATAAATCTAATTTATACACAAAATATTAAAAATGAAATATTTATGTATAATAATTTTGAACCAGACTTGCGAAGTTTCGAAAACTGCGCAAGTCTTACCGGTTACAATTTAAATGTTTTTTCTTCTCCTTCTTTCAACACAACGGGCTTTAAAAGTAAAAAGCCTTTCCACCCGCTATCCAACATAAATTTCGCCAGTTTTAAAGCGCCATAATCCACTTTTAAGGTAGCTGAGCCATTCTCCACCTTCACACTCCCCCACGCATACCCATTCGACCAAAAATAATACCCTGGTTTCGAAGTAATTATAAAACTACCATCCACCGCCGAATAATGAAAGCCGCTTAAAGCTAAAATAGCAGACCAGCTGGCCATAGCACGCGCATAGTGGTTGCCGCATTCTTCCTCGTTAAAGGGATTGCGTTTATAGCCATCGTAACGGTCGCGCACGTTTTTTATCACCTCCAACCCTTCATTGTCCATACCCTCGTAAAACAGGCCGGTGGCAGCGGTATACTCCAGGCCGGTCCAGGTTTCGGCGTGATAGGATAGTGGGATCGCCGGGCGTTTTGAAGGATCGGGGTAAACAGTAAGCATCAGGCCGGCTTCATTGTCCATCGCGTAGGAGCGCATATTATTAAAGCTTCCGCTGAATGATTTTACGGAGTTATATTTCACAATGCTCTCCAAAGCCTTGCGGACATTTTCAGGTTTGGCCAGGTAACCCAGGCCGCAAACCAGCGCCATATTCTGTCCAACCAGCTGGTCCACCAGGCAGCCATCGCCGATCTGGAAATCGGGGTTCTCCGTGCTTTTTGAGCCCATCCCGGCAGACAAACCCGGCGCAATCTCTTTTACAGGGGTTATTTTTTGAATGTAGTATTCACCGTTAAACAGGTTTTCATCCGTCCATTTGCTGCCGCGATCGAACAGTGTTTGGCAGGTATTTTCGAACTTAGTATCTTTTAAATAATGGGCCATGGCGGCGCCTGCTTTTAACGCACCCAGGTACCAGAATTCAATTTCGGGGTTTGGCCCATAATACTCAATATCCATGGTATTGTGTTGGCAGCCTTCCATTACACCATGCTTATTGGCATCCCAACCGCCCGGTATCCAGGCAAACGACAAGGCTTTCTTTACAGCAGGCCAGTTGGCTTTTAAATAGTTGTCGTCGCCGCTGAGCTGCCATTCGCGGTAAAATTTCATAATGCCGCCCATTTGCCCGTCAGCTGCGGCTACTTTCCAGTTGCCCTCCTTTTTTAAAGGCAGCGATACCCTGAAGCTGACCAGGCCGCTATCCCATTCTCCATAATTGTATTCGGTTTCGCGCATGGATTTGGCCAGGCTGCCAAACAAAAAAGGCGAAGCATATTCGTAGTTCCACACGTGGGCGCAATTGCCATAACAGGAACCGGTGGTATTAAAAACGCCTTCCCATCCAAAAAAACGGCCCTCCCGGTCGCGAAATGTCGTTTGCGAGCGCAGCGTACCGGCATTAAAAAGCGCCGCCTCCTTTACTGCGTCCGGGTAACTGCTGTTCACAAAAGTATTTACAAATTCCAGGGTCTTCGCCTCCAGCGTCGGCAACTGCGGCAGTGTTTTCTCAGCTACGTCCCAGGCATCGCTGTATTTGGTTGAATAGTAATTACCAATGGTTTGCTTATCGTCCCAGTCTTTTCGGTTCGGAAAATCCCAGGTAAGCAGAAATTGCACTTCTTTGGTTTCGTTCGGACCCAGCTTTAGTTTTACAGATAAAGCCGACCGCGGGTCGTTAACTTTTCTATCGAAAGTTTTGTTTTCGAAAACACCGTCGTCTGAAAAATCGTCCCACATATCGGTCATGTTCGAGTTCCAGCCCTTTGGATTGAATTGCGTACGATACGAAATTTGATAGCCCTTGTTTACTTCGGACGTGGTGAGCGCGATAGTGCCCCAGGTAGATGCGTCATGGTCGACGCTGTCGGACGACATGTAAATCCCTGCCAGGTGGTCAGAAGCACGATAGGTATTGCGGTTATTTTTGGCTCCGACCGGAACCAAAGCCCTGTCGAAATTATCAAAGTCAAGCTTATAGCCGTCCATCCCGATAAAATTATCCATTGATCCCGCCACAGCAACATCCATTGGCTCCCCGGTTTTGTTGGTCACCACATACCGGATTATGGCGATTGGTATCCCGCTGGCATCGGCATCACATGGAATAAAAGGATTAAACACTTTTGCTTTTACCGAAACGGGCATTTCATCATCTTCGAGATTGACCGTAGCAAACGGATAAGCCGCATCGAAAGTAGCCGATTTAAATCGCGGCATCCCGTGATTTGGCGCCAGGCTGCCCTGCGAGCCTGCATATTGATCGGGCGGGACGGGACCCATCATCGCTTTTGCATACTTTTTACCGCTTTGGTCCTGTACAAATACCATAAAACAAGGCGCCTGCTGCGAGGTGACCGAGCCATAAAAGCCGATGCCGGGCTTGTTCATCATTTCAACATCCATCCATTGCCCGTTACCACCAATGGATATGTCGCCAGTGCCGATGCCGCCGACGGGCATGGCAATGCGGTAAGTTTGTTCTTTTTCGTAATGTTTTAGTACCGGCCAGGTTTGGCTTTGTGAAAAAGCGGAGAGGGATATAATTAACAAACAAAAAGTGGTGATCGGTTTCATGTTTGGCTTATGTTTTTTTAATAATTAAACCCAAGGTCATGCTGAACTTGTTTCAGCACCTCACACGCTATGTAACCAAGCGATAGATAGACGATTGCTTGGTTACCGGCATGCTGGCGACCGATCTATTCATTACCGGTGTGATGGGGTGCTGAAACAAGTTCAGCATGACTTTAATTTTTAATTTCTTTCTACTAATAACCTTTAGCATTTTCATCTGCAAACTCAGAGGTCCCATCCTCCACTCCAAACCTTTTCTTCGCCTCCTCCAAAATCGCTGCAGTTGCCGTTGCCCCAACCCGCGTAACACCCAAAGCATTCACTTTTAACAGGTCGTCCAGCGTACGGACGCCGCCGGCTGCCTTTATTTGCACCTCCGGTGCGGCGTGTTTCCGCATCAGGATCAAATCTTTTTCAGTGGCCCCTTCATAGCTGTATTTGCCGTCGGCGCCTTTTACAAAACCATAACCGGTTGAGGTTTTGATAAACTCAACATGCAGTTTGCTGCATATTTCGCAAAGTTTTATTTTGTATTTGTCGTCGGGCAAATAATCATTTTCGAATATCACCTTGAGCGCCGCATGGTGTTTTTTGGTGACGGCAACAATACCGGCAATTTCATTTTCAACATAGTCCCAGTCCTCGCCCAGTACTTTGCCGATGTTTACCACCATATCTATCTCCACGGCGCCATCGCTGCAGGCATGCATCGTTTCATAAACTTTTACCTCAGGGGCACTATTGCCGTGCGGGAAACCGATCACGGCGCAAACTTTTACATCCGACCCCTCCAGCCATTTTAATCCTTCCTTTATCGCGTAAGGCTTTATACAAACTGCTGCCACATTATAGGCTTTCGCCAGTTTGCAGCCCCGCTCCAGGTCATCGTCGGTCATTGTCGGATGCAAAAGCGAATGATCGATCATTTTAGCCAGTTCGGTTACCCGGTCCATAAAAATTGCGTTATAACGGTTTATAAAGAAGTAAACAGAGTTACGAAGTTCAGCCCGATTTGGGAAATTTTTGTTCAAATAATCCGGATATCGTATTTCGCCAATAAGCCGGGCAAGCCCTGCAGTGAAAACTTTGCTTTTTTGATGTCGTTGTTGTCCGGGTCGATGATGAAATTATAGGATGTGCTCAGATCAGCATTTTCCAGGATCGTCCGGTGGAAAAAGGCGCGGTTGAGGTTGCAGTTATCAAATTTGGCATCGGTGAGGTCGGCCTCCGTAAAGTCAGTTTCGATCAGCGAGCAGTCTTTAAATATTCCTTTTTTATTTTTCTTTTTGTAAAAAATCGCATTGTCCAGTATGCAGCTTTCGAAATCCATTTCGAGCAAAAAATCGCTGCAGCGGGTAAAATTTGCACCGCTAAGCTTACAGTGCTTAAATCGGATATTTTGCAGCCCCGTGTTTACCAGGTTTATCAGCGACAGGTTACAGTCCTCAAACCGGCAATCGATAAAAAGCTTATCGGCAAAATTTGCATTTGAAAAATCGCAATTCAAAAACCGGCAGTTCTCGAAGGACTCGATAGCTGCAATTTCTTCGAGCCTTATTTTGCTGAAATTTTTTTCCTCTTCTGTCATTTGTTAAATACTTTTTTTGCCGCCGCTAAATTAAACCCCTTGTTTGATTTGCCGGTTTAAATCGTTTTATTTACAAATAAAACAAAACCCGCCCTAAAGTAAATGCTCCCGCCGCAAGCCGACGAACTTACTGACGAAAATCCCCTTGCTGCCAGGCGTTATCACGCATTGGTAATCGTGGGCATGGTACTTCCGTTTTTGCTCGTGCCCTTTCTTTCGCTGGTTTTTTATCAAAAAGGCGACAGCTATACTTATTTGTTTGTTATATCGCGGTTTATTATATGGGCAACGCTGGGGCTTATGCTTTTATATGCCCGCTATGCCGAGGTACAGAAATTTATACTTTGGGGCGAAGAAAAATATGACTGGACCTTTTACCTTTTGTGGATATTTGTTTTGTACCTGTTGTGTTTTATGTCGCAGATCATTTCGGCCATCCCTTATTTACTGGGGCTGCACGAAAAAAGCCCCTCTTTGCTGCGGCTAACACACCTGCTGAAACAATACCCTGCGTTGGGAATGCTTACGGCTATAACTGCCGGGATAACTGAAGAGTTGTTTTTCCGGGGGTACCTGATGAGCCGGCTGGCCTTATTTTTTAAGAATTATCACCACCAGGTACTCATTTCGGCTGCGCTTTTTTGTGCCATACATATCAGCTATCACTATTGGGGCGAGATCATTTTCACCTTTTCCCTCGGATTAATTTTTGGCTATCATTACCAAAGGTTCCGCAATATTAAGGTGCTGATTGTGGTGCATTTTATTGTGGATGCGGTGGCGACGGTGGCGGCGATGCATCATAAATAGGAAATATAATGCCAATTGGACTTACAATTTGATCACTCAAAAAAGTTGTTCTTCCAGCATGTCTTTCCAAATAATAAAGCCTTTTCCCTCGATAGAATAATCGTGCACGATCCGGCTAAAGTTGAAAGGATTGGATTCGAGAAACGCTTGTCGTCCATTCGTCCTGATAAAGCCAAGTAATTTATCGATCTCACGAACCTTCATTTCAAACTCGTCGAATATTTTCTCAATGTGCCATATATAAGTCGCTTCTTCTGTATCCAAAGTCTCCCAAACAAGGTGATATTGATTTTGACCTGAAAGCAAAAACACGAATGAAAACGGCTCTAATACAAAACGAATTTTGAGTATCGTGCGGTCATGTTTTTGAGACAAATAGCGAAGATTTTTATGATGTTTATATTGCTTACCGGCGAGAATATTTTCCAATATATCTTCTTCAGTTGGGTATAGCAGTTGCTCCTTATTACCTTGGATTTGCTCTGCGTCCAGCATATTTTCTTCGCCAACCAAAGTTGCCTTTACAATTTTTTTGCTTAAAAATCTAAACTTTAAACTTTCAATAACTTCACTGTTTATTTTATCGAGGTCGGCAGAAGATGCTGACTGAAATATGATCCTATTGTTTTGAAATGTCAGACGAATATCTATGCTGACGGTCTCTTTTTTAAGAAATTTAATAAAATAGGGTTTAAGAACCGTGAACTCTGGCCTAACATTTTGATTCGCCGTTTCAAACTCAACGGCCTTATCATTATATTCAGGAATCAGATAACTAAAAGCTACGGAGCCATACCTGAACTCCATTTGCTCTACCAATACTTCAATATTCCTGCTGATTTGGCCGGACACCATTTCGCTTTCATCATTTATATCAGGTAATTCAGTTTTATCTATTTTTTTATAGTAAAGGTTTCTTTTTTGAAAAAGTCTTTCGAGGTAGGTTATCTTATGATCCCGATAATCATAAATAGTCGGGGATATTTCCGAACGCTGAACGCGCCCGATATATTGAATAAGCTTTCCCTCGAAAGCAAAGGGATACACTAAAAACAAGCATTCAATGTTTTGAATATCGGTACCTTCTCCAAAATATTGACCGGTTGTAATGATTGCATGAAAATCACCCTTGTTTATGGCAGCCCATTTTGACTTTTTATTTGCCTCGGAGTCTTCGCCGCTTAAAGTAATCGTATCATAACTTTGCTTGAGATACTGTTGTAAAGAGTCTATATGATCTTTTCGCTCCGTTATGACAACAAGTTTCTTTCCCGCGTCTAGCTGTGAAACAATATCATTAAGTATAAGTTGGTTTCTTGTCGAGTCGTGTATAAGTATCTTAAAAAGAGTTTCAAACTTGTCTGTTTTGGTATTAAATGGAACAAAAAGATCTGTGTCTCTGATAATGATTTGTGCACCCCTATGACTTTGAAGGGATGACTCCTTGATTTCATGAATTATCTCGCCCAAATAGATAAATATCAGCTTGCCGTCACTATATTTTCTAAATGGTGTAGCTGTTAATCCATAGATGTAGTAACTGTTCAGTTTAGAAATAACGCGCTGATAGGTTTCTGCCGGAATATGATGACATTCATCGATGATAATAATGCCAAAAGCATTTCTGATACCTGTTAATTCTTCCGAATCAAGCGCTTTTTCCATGCTTTGTACCATGGCAACAGTTACTTGTTTTCCCAATTTGTTTTTCCCTTGGCCAATCCATCCTATTTCTTTTTGGGGAATTCCTAAAAAAGACTGTATGCGTTCAATCCATTGATCAGCTAATTGTTTTCGGTGAACCAGGATAAGAGTTGGTTGTTGTTTTTCATGTACGATCGAAAGACTTATGATCGTTTTACCTGATCCTGGCGGAGCTACTATAATTCCAAAGTCCTTCTTAGCGGCTGCTTCCTTTGCCGGTCGCTGATTTTCCCTTAGTTGAATGGAGCCTTTGAAAATGACAGGATTGAGTTTTTTTCTTTCATCCTCAAAGACGTATTCAATATTATTTTCCTTGCAAAACCGCAACAGCCTGCCGATAAATCCACGAGGAATATTGATAACGTCCGCTGTTTCGTTTAGCAGTTTGAAGTAGCGTTTTATACCAAATGTATTTTTACTAATGCTCTTTTTTACCTGGTATTCGGTATTCGCAAAGTTTAGTTCTTCTTTCAAAAAAGTGATTAGATGAGCAGGGAGGCCATGACGACTGATTTGTATTATATTGCTTAATCTTACCTGCAATTTCTCTGATTCAATTGATTCTTTTTGAAAAAGCCCGGCCGAAGGTTCATCTTGTTGATTTAGTTCTTTATAAATATAATCGAGATGGATTTTTTCGACTTTATTGATGGTTTTCAAAAACATCCATTGATCAACATAAGGCGCCATTGTATCAGAGTCAATAAAACAACTATTAATGTTGTTAAAGTTGACCTTATTTAAAGGCAATGCGATTAAATTTCCCAGGCCTTTCTTTGATAAATAATCTTGATTAGGGAAAAGTCTATCAAAACTGGAGTTTTTATCAAAAACGGAGATAATGCCGGAATTCTGTAATAGCGTTAGTATAATTTTACGACTTCTAAATGCTTCATAAGGCTCTTCAAAAAATATCCAGACGTGACCGCCTTTCCCGGAACGAGATCGTTCCAAATAAGCTGGCAAATCATACTCTTCACAAACTTTTATGAATTTCCTGCATTCATCCTCCCAATCCGCTTCGTCAAAATCAGCAGCAATAAACCAGGTGGTATTATCTTGAAGAAGTGGATAAATCCCCACGGTTTGGTCACCTTTAAAATGATTGATAAGGTGATTGTCGGTTAGTGGCTGGTAGGTTTTATCCGGGAAGTTTTGGAAAGTTCCGCCTTTTATTTGATGTTGTTTGTATCGGTAAGGGTCGAATTTGAACACAGGCATATAGGTGGTTTTGCCTGCTTTTTCCCATCTTAGGGCAAAAACATCTTCCCGGCCTTTGAACAGCAATTTGAATAAATTTAAAGCATCATTTATATTATCGAATAGCATTAGCGATAACAGTAACAACTGAAGAAATTCGCAAACTTTTTTTATCTAACCGCTAACATCAACTATCTTCCTTTTTCGGCAATTGTTATTTTGTCAATTTCAGAAGCTTGGAAATTTTCGATCTAAAAGCCGTCGCAAATAGAATTTGTCCTATAGTGCCAAATATTACAAATACTATAATCGCAATACCAAACAGCATGAATTGGATAATTACAAGCCATGCTGAAAGTCTTGAATATATTTGGAATATTGTCAAAACTGTGATTGAAGGAACAAGTCCAAAAACTATAATCAACGCAGAAATGAATCCCCAATTTTGATAATGAAATTCGTGCGCTTGAGACGCAACCCCCATAATCATTTTTACAATAGTTTGTCCATACAGCAACGTGGCGGCTAAAGCCCAATCTGATGTTTGTAAAAGTTTAGACTCTTCCCCTTTTGTAAAATTAACTATCAAAATGACTATGAAAGGTAAAATTATAAAACATAACTCCGCTAATATCGCGGAACTTTCTTTCTTGAAGTCTTCTTTAAATGTATTATTTACACCGTTGCTATTGTGAGTAACAGGTTTTTCCAATTCTGTTGAAGTTTCGGCCATTTTCCAATGTCAAATTATGAAATCAAACAAAACTAGGGCATATCCAAGTTGTGCCCTTTTTAAACAACTACATATTCCGCCGATACTGCCCGCCCACTTCATATAGCGCATGCGATATCTGCCCAAGCGAACAATATTTACACGCTTCCATCAGGCTTTTAAAAATATTGCCGCCGGTTACCGCAGTATGTTGAAGATTCTTCAATAACTCAGGCACAATATCTTCATTCCGATGTTGAAACTCGCAGAGGGCAGCTATCTGGAATTGCTTTTCCTCTTCCGTAGCCCGGATCACCTCCGAAGGCACGATCGTCGGCGAGCCTTTTTTATTCAGAAATGTATTTACCCCAACGATCGGGTACTCGCCGGTATGCTTCAATGTCTCGTAGTACAGCGATTCTTCCTGTATTTTGCTGCGCTGGTACATGGTTTCCATGGCTCCTAAAACGCCGCCGCGCTCGTTTATCGCTTTAAATTCGGTCATTACCGCTTCTTCAACCAGGTCGGTCAGTTCTTCGATGATGAAGGCGCCCTGTATCGGGTTTTCATTTTTGGCAAGGCCAAGCTCCCGGTTGATGATGAGCTGGATCGCCATTGCCCTGCGCACAGATTCTTCGGTCGGCGTGGTAATCGCCTCATCATAAGCATTGGTATGCAGGGAGTTACAGTTGTCATAAATAGCATACAATGCTTGCAGGGTGGTGCGGATATCATTAAAATCAATTTCCTGCGCGTGCAGCGAACGCCCGCTTGTTTGGATATGATACTTCAGCTTTTGCGAGCGGTCGTTCCCTTTGTATTTGTTTTTGATGGCTTTTGCCCATATCCTGCGGGCTACCCTGCCGATAACTGCGTACTCCGGATCGATACCGTTGGAAAAAAAGAAGGACAGGTTTGGCGCAAAATCATCTATATGCATTCCCCGGCTCAGGTAGTACTCTACATAGGTAAATCCGTTGGACAATGTGAACGCTAATTGGGTAATGGGATTTGCCCCCGCCTCCGCAATATGGTAACCGGAAATAGAAACTGAATAAAAATTCCTGACCTTTTTATCAATAAAATATTGCTGGATATCGCCCATCATCCGAAGGGCGAATTCGGTAGAGAAAATACAGGTATTTTGCGCCTGGTCCTCTTTCAATATATCCGCCTGCACCGTACCGCGGACCGTGGAAATGGCTTTGGCCTTTATTCTTGAATAGACGTCCGCAGGCAAAACCTGGTCGCCGGTAAGGCCGAGGAGCATCAAGCCGAGGCCGTTATTTCCGGGGGGGAGGGTTCCACTATGTTCTTCGGTCGCCTCACCTAAATCCTCTCCAAAGGAGAGGACTTTTTCATTTTCTTCACTCAAATCGCCTTCTCCGGAACCCTCTCCTTTGGAGAGAGCAGGGTGAGGCGTTCCGTGCCTAACATCACCAAATTCATCTTCGGCAGTCAGGTTTCTATCTGGCTGATGAATCAGTTTTTCTTTTATTATGTGGATTACACGTTGTGCATTACTAATTACTTCATCATTTGTAAAACGAATAACCTCAAAACCCTCATTATTCAAAACCGCTGTTCTTACTTTATCCTCCTCTTTAGTCGAGAGATGATATCCGCCATCAACCTCAATAACCAACCCCTTTGACAAGCAAACAAAATCAGCAATATATCCGTCGATAGCATGCTGGCGACGAATTTTGTAGCCGGTTTGCTTATTTCTTAATAATTGCCACAAAATATCTTCGGCTTCTGTTTGATTTCGCCTGTTTTCTCTTGAATTTGCTTTTAACGTCTCCCAAATTGCAGAGTCGCCCGTTTCATAGCCAAACTGTTTAACCCCATTTTCCTTTTTAACAACCATCTCTCCTTTGGACGGGGCAGGGGTGGGGGTTGGGTTTTTTAAGCCCTCTCCTTTGGAGAGGGTTTGGGTGAGGCGATACGTTGGTCTCGCCAGCCCCCTGTCGTCATAAAGCTGTTTGAACTTTATTTCAACCAAATGCTCCAACCCATGCTCTTTGATATACTTTTCGCACTGCTGATCTATTGCCGCATTCATAAAAAAGCCCAGCAACATCGGCGCGGGGCCGTTTATGGTCATTGACACGGAGGTAGCCGCCTCACATAGATCAAATCCGGAATACAGCTTCTTTGCGTCATCCAGTGTAGCAATACTTACGCCTGAGTTACCGATTTTACCATAAATATCCGGCCGGGTATGCGGATCTTCACCGTATAAGGTAACTGAATCAAATGCTGTGGATAAGCGGTGCGCCGGCTGCCCTAGGGAAACATAATGAAACCGCTTATTTGTACGTTCAGGCCCGCCCTCGCCGGCAAACATGCGGGTAGGATCCTCCCCTTCGCGTTTTAGCGGGAACACCCCGGCAGCGTATGGGAATTCGCCCGGAACATTTTCGGTAAGCAGCCAGCGCAATATATCGCCCCAGGCTTCATATTTTGGCAAGGATATTTTGGGGACTTTCAGCTGCGAAAGCGAGGTATAATAAAGCGGCAGTTTGATTTCTTTTTCCCGTACTTTATAAATAAAGTTTTCGGCGGTATATTGTTTAATGGTTTCCGGCCATTGATTTAACAGGCGTTTACACTCAGGATGCAGGTGATCTTCCAGGTGTTGTTGTATTTCCTGTAGAGACGCAATATTTTGCGGCTCTTTGTGCGGGTTCGGAGACGCAAGATATTGCGTCTTTACATTTGACAAGAGTTCAATTACCCCATGGATTTGAAACAATTGCTGCGCAATCTTACACTGCTCATTAACCCACTGATCATAGTCGGCGCTGCTTTCAGCAATTTCCGCCAGGTAACGAACCCGGTCTGGCGGAATAATATAAATTTTCTCAGATTCTTTACCTTTCGTCGTTAACCTTTCACCTTTCGCCTCAAAAAAATCAGTGTCGGTTTTTATTTTAACTGCCGCCATCAATGCCGAAAACAGCGTATTCATTCCCGGATCGTTGAACTGGGAGGCCATGGTTCCGTAGACAGGGATGTCCTCGTCTTTGGCGGCGAAAAGCTGGTGATTGCGTTTATATTGCTTACGGACATCCCGAATGGCATCTAAAGCTCCTCGTTTATCAAATTTATTTAGGGCCACCAAGTCGGCGAAATCCAGCATATCTATCTTTTCGAGCTGCGTGGCGGCACCGAATTCCGGCGTCATTACGTACATCGACAGGTCACAATAGTCAGTGATCATCGTGTCTGATTGGCCAATACCTGATGTTTCTACAATAATAAAGTCATAACCTGCGGCCTTACAAATATCTATGCTCTCCTGTACGTGTTTGGACAAGGCCAAATTGGCCTGCCGGGTAGCCAGCGAGCGCATATAAACCCGCGGATTGTTAATGGCATTCATCCTGATCCTGTCGCCAAGCAACGCGCCGCCGGTTTTCCGTTTGGACGGATCGACAGAAATTATGGCGACAGTTTTATCCGTCTCCACCAGAAAACGCCGAACAATCTCATCCACCAGGGATGACTTCCCCGATCCACCTGTACCGGTAATGCCCAAAACCGGGATCTTGCTGGTTTTGATCATTTTGTGCACCTCCGACAGGAAATGATGTGCTTCTTTTGGGTGATTTTCAGCAACGGTTATTGCTGTAGCGATGGCTGTGGCATCTTTTTCGGGCAGGTGCCGAAGCTCCCCATTGAGTTTTATCTTATGTTCAAAGTCGCACTGGATCAGCATATCGTTGATCATCCCCTGCAAACCCATCCTGCGACCATCATCCGGAGAATATATCCTGGAGATACCGTAAGCTTGCAACTCCTCAATTTCCTGCGGCAAAAAAACGCCGCCGCCGCCGCCAAATATTTTGATATGGCCCGCACCACGTTCTTTCAGCAGGTCGTGCATGTATTTAAAATACTCCAGGTGGCCACCCTGGTAGCTGGTCAGGGCTATGCCCTGCACATCTTCCTGTATAGCGCAATTCACTACTTCGTCGACCGAGCGGTTATGGCCCAGGTGGATCACCTCCGCGCCGGACGACTGCAATATCCGCCGCATGATGTTGATGGTGGCATCATGCCCGTCGAATAGCGAGGCGGCGGTTACAAAACGTATTTTATGCTTGGAATGGTAGGGCGCGATGTGTTCCATGATGGCTTTAATTGGCGACCTCCAAAATTAATCAAATAAACTGGCTGTTGCTATGCTTGCATAATATTTAGTCCAGTGTCGATGGACCATAGTCCATAGCCATGGGGTTGAGAAAGAAGCTTCAAACCGATCACAATCTGCCATGGACTATGGTCTATGGGCTATCGACAAAAAAAGGCGTTCAATTGTTCAAGGGAGTTGAAAATTGAACACTTTGAACACGTTGAACATTATTATGTTAAGTAGGATTTACTGCCAATAAACTGATATTAAACTAATTATATAATTTGGCTAAATGCAGTAGAAAAAAATCGTCCAAAAAAAGCGTTCAACTTTTGAACATGAAAATGAACGTTTTTTTGGCACTGACAAAACCGTGTCACCACCCCGATCATACTTATTGAGTAGATTTGTTCCATCCTTCCATGCCTCTTCTTCTAATCTCTAATCACTGACATATAATCTCCAACACCCATGTACCACAACGCCGATCGTCCCCAACTCATCGAATTTATCCGCACCAGTGTGCGTCAAGACACAGACCGCGCAAAAAAAGCCGGCAAATTTGGCCAGGTGCCCGAAGGCGGAAAAAGCCTTTTCAGCATCCATACCGCCAACCAGTGGATGGACATGGATAAAAACTCATCCGAGCCCAGCATGCTTTTCGGCGAACTTTGGTACCAGGGCGAGCTTTGCATCCTGTTTGCCGATACCAATGTGGGCAAATCAGCGCTGGCGGTGCAGATCGGTTGCAGCCTGGCCGCGCGCACCCAAATCGCCCCTTTTGGCTTCAACGCACCGCAATGCAACGTCGCTTATGTTGATTTTGAGCTTTCCGCCCGCCAGTTCCGGGATCGTTACTCGCAAAACGATGTGCGTTACATCTTTCCGAAAGGCTTTTACCGTGCCGAAATCAGGCACCAGGCTGTATTGCCGCCCGAGTTTAAAACCTTTAACGAATACATGAATGCCGCCATCGGCCACATAGTCGACCAAACCGCCGCCGAAGTGCTCATTATCGATAACATCACCAGCCTGCGCAGCGGCACCGACCGCGCCTCCGAAGCGCTGTCGCTGATGCAATATTTGAAAGCGCTCAAAACCCGGCATAATATATCTATCCTCGTGCTGGCGCACACGCCCAAGCGCAATCCCGCAAAACCGATCACGCGTAACGACCTGCAGGGCAGTAAAATGCTGATCAACTTTGCCGACAGTGCCTTCGCCGTTGGCGAAAGTTTCTTAAGGGCCGACCTGCGTTACCTGAAACAGATCAAGCAGCGCCAGTACCGCCAGGTTTACGGCGCCGACAACGTTGTTTTATTTCGTCTTGCTAAACCGCTCAACTTTTTAAAATTCGAATTTGAAGGCTTTGCTGCCGAGCGTAACCACCTATATTTTTCTCCCCGCCCCGAAAAGATAAAAACGGAGTCCCTTGCGCTGGAATTAGCAAAAACAGGCCTTAGCCAGCGCAAAATAGCCGCCCAACTGAATGTCTCTGTCGGCACGGTAAACCGGATTTTAAAAATGGGGGTGAATGACGTGCTTCCCTGTTAAAAAGTCGTGCCGTCCCGCACGTGCGGGGTCGGCACCCCATCAAATAGGTAGCCGCCAGATAGATAAAGAACTGAATTACAGAGTACTTATGGATAACGGCAAACATTCGGCTCAGCGCGCGGTCACTTAGCGCGTGGGGTGCCGATCCCGCACGTGCGGGACGGCATAACTGGGGGTATAAAACGTTCTTTCAAAAGCCAACTGAAAACAGTTGGCTTTTTTATGCATTCAGCCTCCAAGACCAGGTCAAAAATAGTCTTTCAAAACACTTTCAAACATCCTCAAACTCCTTACGAAACGGGGGCGAAAAATCTTCAAACCGGTATAAAAGGGCATCAAAAAAAATGAGGCACCGGCAAAAATCGTTCATTTTTGAACAGTCGATGAACGCTTTAAATTATCTATTACAAAACTTATCCATATCAGCTGCCGCCAGCGTATCGCCAAAGTCAACGGCTTTTTGCCAGTCGGCACAGACGTCGGTTTTATCGTTCAAAAAAATATTTCGCCCATCCTGGCATTTTGACGGCACCTACAGGACAAGCTACCATATCGGCCGAATTTCATACGGGACGGTGAGGTTTTACCTAAAGCATACATCGATCGCATGATGGTTAGGCATTTCGGTTTGTTGGTGACGAACAACAACAAATGCGAAATATTGGGGAGCGGGCCCGCGAGGCTACCGGCGCACTAGCGAACCAATTATTAATTGCCGGTAACGATCGAAACCGCGCAGGTTTTCTTCCGGTTGTCAAAGATTATGCAAAAATCTTTCGTGCCGCCGTTGCCATCATCAATTTTAAAGTAATAACCGTCTGCGCCTTTCACCTTTTCATGCTGTGTTTGACCGTATTGGCTGACAAAACGTTCCATCATTTGTTTTGGATAATCGGTTTTTTGGAAAAACATAACGGAAACTGACGTTTGGTCAGCTGATTTCATCACGCCGAATAAAGCATCCCCATTCGCGTCAGCTGCCGCATAAAACTCATGGTCGTCCAATTTCGAAAGCTTATAGCCCAATGATACCATGGTTGCCACAAAATCCTTTTGCGGAGCGTTTACAAGTTTTTGCAGGTTCTTTAAATTGGGGATCACCAGTCTTTTAACAAAACTTGCGGAATCAATATCGAGCCTAATAATTTCCTGCGCTGATGCCGCCTTGATACCAAAAAAGCAGCAAAGGGTGATGAAAAGGTTCTTCATTTCAAGCATTTTAAGTTGAAGCAGCCCTTTCAGGGCTCGACCGGAACCAAAAATAGTATTTTTTTTACACCCCCATGCTACTGCCTTTTATTGATACCCATCACACCGCATCATACGCAGCCTGCAGCGCAGCGCTATCCAGCTTAATCATCTTCATCATTGCCTGCATTACGGCCTGTGCTTTTGCCTGGTTAGGGTCGCCCATCAGGCGGCCAAGCGCATCGGGCACAATTTGCCAGGTAACGCCATACTTGTCGTCCAGCCAGCCGCACTGGCTCGGTTTGCCGCCGTTTGAAAGGAACTGATCCCACAAAAAATCCACTTCGTCCTGCGTTTCGCAATGAACAAAAAGCGAAATGGCCGGCGTAAATTCAAACATGGGGCCTGCCTCCAATATCATCAGCTCCAACCCTTTAATGCGGATGGTTGCGGTAAGCATGCGCCCTGCTTTTCCCGGCGCTTCGTCAGGCAGGCGGCTCATGTGCACGATTTGCGAATCTTTAAAGATCGACATGTAAAAATTTATCGCTTCTTCGGCGTGATCGGCATACCATAAAAAAGGCGTTACCCTTTGTGCAGTTTTTGATTGCGTTTCCATAACTCAAATTCATTTGTTTGCAAGAATAAAGGTAGCCGGCGATTGCGCTTCTAAAAACTGGTAAAAAAGCCAATTTGAGGGGCTGATAATGACAACCGCGAAACCAAATAATGAATCGGCACTTTCTATTTCTTCCAAACTACCCAACCGCCGTTGTTGCTGGCGGTGGTACTTGTCTTCGAGGTGGTTTTATGATTTACCGGCGGATGGGCCAGCGAAAAAGCAGCGTCGCGGTCGCCCAAAGCCGCCGATTTGGTCCAATCGGCTTTGGCTGCCACTTTGTTATCCATCAGGAAATATACCCTGCCCCTTACGTAAAGGGCGCCGGCATTTGAAGGGTTCAGCTCGATGGCTTTGGTCAAATCGGCAATGGCAGCCGTGTTGTTTTTCAGCGCGGCATAGGCAAAGCCCCGCATGTGGTAGGCAATGGGCAGGTTTACACCGGCAGCAATGGATTTATCCAGATCGGGCAGGGCTTCAGTAAAATTATTCGTCTCCATTTCTATCGCCGCCCGGTAGTAACGGGCATCGCCATACTCGCTGTCCAGGCCTATCGCGCGTCCAAGGTCGGCCATGGCGTCGGCAAGCTGGTGCAAAGCCACGCGGGCGACCGCCCGGTTATAAAAGGCCGACTCGAGGCGTGGCGCCAGCAGAATGGCGTGCGACAGGTCGTCGACAGCGCCGCTATTGTCGCCTATTTGCATTTTTAGCCAGCCCCTGTCGTGATAGGCCATTGTAAAGTCGGGGTTAAGGCTGATGGCTTTGTTAAAATCTTCCATGGCGCCCGGGCCATCATCCATTTTCATCCTCGCCTCCGCCCGGCTGTAGTATGCTTCCGGGTCATCCGGCGCCAGGATGATCGCCTGCGACAGGTCATTTTTTGCAGCGCCAAAATTCGCAAGCTTAACATTCAAAGCCCCTCTTTTTTCATAGCCGGCCGGATTTTTCGGCTCCAGATCAACCGCCTTATTCAGGTCGGCCATGGCGTCGTTGTCGTTATTCAGTTTCGCGCGCTCCAAGCCCCGGCCAATGTAGGCCGATGCCAGCTGCGGGTTTATCGCAATCGCTTTGCTGTAATCGTCGATTGCGCCATAACCGTCATGAAGATTGGCCTTCGATACGCCACGGTCCATAAAAGCTTCCGGCGATTTCGGGTCAAGTGTTATCGCTTTGTTCAGGTCCTCGATAGCGCCCTTAAAATCCTCAAGCGCATTTTTTGCATTGCCCAGGTTAACGTAGGCCAGCGGGTTGTCGGGTTCAATCTGCAGCAGTTTAGTAAAATCGTCAATAGCGCCGCGGTAATCGCCCATACTGGTTTTCGCATTACCCCGGTTTACGTAAGCGTTTGTGTTTTTGGGGTTTAGCGCCAGTGCGTGGTCGCAGTCGTCAATAGCGCCCTTTAGGTCCCGGCTGTTCAATTTGGCAAAAGCGCGGTTGGCATAGGCCAGGTCGGCGTTGGGGTTTATGGTTATCTCCTTGCTAAAAATACCAATGGCAGCTTTATAATCCCCTTGTTGCGCGGCAATGGCGCCTTTGTAATTATAAGCGTCCATGTTGTTGGGGTTCAACTCGATCTCCTTGGTAAAATAGTCGCTTGCGCCGTTGTAATCCTTGTTGTTATACAATTCAACACCCTTCTCAAAATAAGGGTCGGTATTTTGGGCGATAGAAAATAAGGGTATCAGCAGGGTTAGGAGTAGTAATATTCTTTTCATGCAGCGTCCGCTCCGGTTAAATAATCAACATCAAATATAAAATTATTTGAAGGAAATAAATGCCGATCGTTGACAAAACAATCTATCGCACTATTAATTTACCCGCATTCATCTGCCCCGAAGGGGTATAATATGTCAACACAGGGCGAAGTCCTGTGTTAATGTCAATGTCAACACAGGGCGAAGTCCTGTGTTAATGTCAACACAGGGCGAAGTCCTGTGTTAATGATAAACCAAATCCCAGGCCCTGAAAGGGCGCTATAGGTTAGTAAAGAGCAAGGATAATATAGCCAAATGATGCACAACAAACAACCTGCACTTCTTATTACCGAGGGGCTACGCCCCTCGCAAATATATTAGTCCCTTTCAGGGACACCTGGTTAGTGCAAAATTCAATCATGGTGCTATAAATGGGCATGTGGCTAAAAATCCGGCAATTTGATTTGTACCCTCCGCGTCACCGCACCCGGACGCACGCAAAAAATCCCTACCTTTGCCCAATCGGTGTCCCGATAGCTATCGGGATCACCAAAATAAAATCGGTGAAATCATCCTCAAATCGGAGAAATCCCTAAAATAAAATCGGTGCAATCACTTTTTCCAATCGGTGTAATCCCAGGCAATAAAGGCTACAACAACTACGGCCCCTGGCTGCGCGAAAAGTATCAAGGGGCCAGGGTGTTTAAAGTGATCGTCGACGGCGGCTTCACCTGCCCCAACCGCGACGGCTCAAAAGGTTACGGCGGCTGCACATATTGCAATGTCGATTCGTTTACGCCCTCGGTTTCCCGCAATAACCCGTCCGTTCGGGAGCAGGTGATACAAGGAGTTGAACGCGCCCGGAAGGGCAATAAAGCCGATAAATTTATCATTTATTTTCAACCCAATACCAACACCTATGCCCCGGCGCATTATTTAAAAATGCTGTACGATGAGGCGCTGAGCTACCATACCGAAGACATCGTCGGCCTGTCAGTCGGTACACGGCCGGACTGTATCGATGCCGAAAAAATTGCCCTGCTGGAGAGCTATACCGATCGTTTCGACGTCGACCTGGAGATGGGTATGGAAAGCATTTATAACGATACCCTTGCGCAAATTAACCGTGGCTGTACGCATGAAGACCTGGTTAAAGCCCTGGCACTGGTGGAGAACAGCAAACTGGATATTTGTGTGCATACAGTTTTCGGCTTCCCATGGGAAACAAAGGAGATGATGCTTCGCTATGCTGACGAGATCAACCGTTTCCCCCAGATAAAATTTGTAAAATTTCATCATTTGCATATTGTAGAAGGCTCGGTGATGGGCGTTAAATACAAACGCGAACCTTTTAAACTGTTCGGGCTGGATGAATATGCCGATTTTCTTTGCGATCTGCTGCCCCTTGTCCGCCCTGATATCATTATCCAGCGCCTTTTCGGCCTCAGCGACCTGGATTTACTCATCGCACCCAACTGGGGTTTAAAAAAATCGGAGATACAATACCGTATCGATCAAAGGATTTTGCAACGCGGGGTGGTGCAGGGAAGCGCATTTTAGTCTTTGCTAAGCTATAACAATCCTCGTCAGGCGACATTGCGCCGTCAGGTGCAAAATATCGGTAGAAAAAATAAAAAAAAGAATTAGCGTGCCGTAGGTACGCAATCTAACCAGGTAAAGCGACATTCGCGCAAATCATGCGTCAATATTCCGTACCTACGGTGCTGAAAAAATAGCGGTGATAATTTCTACCGATATTAGACCCAGCGGGGTCTGTGCGCTTAACGTAATGGCATTGCACCACCCCCTAACCAATTTCCGACATTTTGCGTAAACGGTGCCAAAAAATCTATCTTAGGAATTAATTTTTAATCGATACTGTTTTGTCACAACGAGCGCAGCTAAATTATATACCGGCACTAACAGGGGTACGCGCCATGGCTGCTTACCTGGTATTTATATCCCATTTCTGTTACATTTTTGATGATAATTTTCCACACCTGCTGCAGCGTTTCTTCGGGGAGTTTCATATCGGGGTATCACTTTTTTTTGTTTTATCGGGCTTCCTGATTACTTTCCGCTATTACGATAATTTTAAACTTACCGGCGAGTGGTTCAGGCAATATTTAAAAAACCGGGTGGCGCGAATTTACCCCATGTACGCTTTGCTTACTATAGCGGCCTTTACTTATTACTTTATCACCAAAGACCCCAGCATCACCATGGGCAGCGGCAACCCCATCGCCCTCTTTTTCTTGAACATCACCTTTATGCGCGGCTTTTTTTACCAGTTTTGGAATACCGGCATCGCCCAGGGATGGTCGCTTACAGTAGAGGAATGTTTTTACTTTTCAGCGCCGATAATCTTTCTTATCGCTAAACGATATCATAAATTTTACATACAGCCGGTGGTTATCACGTTGTTCGCAGTTTGCATGGTGCTAATATTTCGCAACGTCAATTTCCATGGTTTCTTCGGCAACTTCACCTTCGTGTTGCTGTACACCTTCTTTGGCCGCTGTTTCGAGTTTTTTGTGGGTGTACAGCTGGCTAAAATCGTCCTGAAAAAAGGCTTCGAACGTAAAATTAAGTTCAAATTTACCTACCCGGCCTTCATCATGATATTTGTTTGTGTGCTGGTGATGGCCCTGCAGCCTGTCATAAAACCATGGCCTGCCGGGCTTGAGACCCCCATCGGTATCTTTACAAATAACTATGTGCTTTGTATCTGCGTGGCCTTCTTTTTTTACGGCCTGCTTACCGAGGATACGTTATTTAAACGCTTTCTTGCGCTGCGCTTTATCGAGTTGCTTGGCAAAAGCTCGTACATCTTTTACCTCATCCATTTGGGCTGGATACAAAAGCTGATTGCCAGCGGCATCAACAGCCTTAACGACTACGTCTTCAGCCTCTATGACAAATGGAACGTCGACTGGCACTCCCCTTTTGAATATAACTGGCTAAACCTTCTGTTTGCTTTTATCGTATTAAACGCCGTTTCGGTCACCTTATTTAAGCTGATCGAAGAGCCATTGAACCATTACATCCGCAAATCCAACTTTTTGGTACCATACAAACCGAGGCCGAAAGGGATAGTGGAGTAAGCAGACCTGATAACACGATTTAAGTATGAGAAAAACTGCATTTATCCCGTGTTGTGTGCTTGTTTTTTCGCACACACTCCAGCATAAAACGTTTGCAGGTTTTTCAGCCGCGATGCTGGCTATTTCGGCACGGAAATAGCCCTAAAGGTTTGTTAAAAAATAAGTTTTGTGGGTTTGTTAATAAAAACCCCTATCCTATTGTTTAAAATATGCCTAATATGGCCTAACGAAAAGTTGTATGACAAGTTTTTCTAAAAAGTTTACTGTAATAGTTTGCCTGGTTATAACCGTTAGCGGCTTGCAGCACGCGTTTGGCCAAAAGCAAACGGCCGATACAACAAAAAAGCGCCCGCAGGTGATTATGTCCCTGTCGCCGGCGGAACCCGATACTACTTTCAGCACCAATGCCTATTACTCGGTAAATTTATTAAGCACGTTTGCTACCGATCAGTCGGGCACTTTATCGTACTTATTAACGGGAAAAGGCGGCAAAAAAATCAAGGCGGAGTCGATGCATGTAAAACTTGCGCCAACCTGCCCCATCAGTTATGCATTCAGTATTCCTACCATACCGGCCGGCGCCTACAAAATTAATTTTACTGTAACGGTGCCCGGTTACCAGGATACCATCAGCAGCACGTTCAAAATAAAATCAGATGAGTCGCGAAAGGATTCGGTGATCAATATGACCTTAACACCGCACAGCGACGACGGTATCTTCAGCACCAACGCATCATATACCCTGAGTGTGTCAAACACATTTCCCAGTGCGCAAAAGGCTACCTTATCGTACCTGGTAACAACTGAGGCAGGCAAAAAAGTAAAGGCCGACTCGATCCATGTAAAGATCGGTACCTCAGGTATTGCAAGCTATGACTTCAATATTCCGCCCGCAAAGCCTGGCTTCTATAAAATAAATTTCATGGTGGCAGTTCCGGATTACACGGATACCATTCGGCGGGCCTTCGGTATTAAGCCGGCTTTAGTGCGCTCGCAGCACGCTAAGCCGGCAGATTTTGATGCATTCTGGCAGCAGTCCAAAGCCGAACTGGCCAAAGTAAAGCCTGAATACAAGGTTACCGAAATAGCCAATTGTAAAGATAACCGCAGGGTGTTTGAGGTGGAGATGAGATCGCTTGATGGTTTGCTTATCCGCGGCTTCCTTACCGAACCGAAAAATCATTCAAAAACCAAAAAATTTGCGGTGCTGCTTGGCCTGCCCGGCTACCAGGTAGCACTGGGCCCGATGTACGGCTCCGACCCGGATATTGCCATATTTACACTTAACATACGCGGGAATGGCTACAGCCGCGACGTGATCAGCGTGCGCAGGGAAAGCTATATCGTGCTGAACTTGGAGGATAAAAACCGCTACGTTTTGCGCGGCGCCATTATGGATTGTGTAAGAGCAGTTGATTTTATTTACAGCCGCCCGGAACTGCGGCACGACAACATTATCGCCGCAGGTGGCAGCCTTGGTGGTTTCCTGGCAATTGCAACATCCGGCGTTGATAACCGTATAAACTTCTGTTCGGCAGCGAACCCGATTATGTGCGATGTGCGTAACCTGCCGCATGAGGTTGACTGGCCGCTCATCGATATCAATTTGTACATTAAAACCCGGCCCGGACTGACGATGGACAAGGTGATGGACAACCTTGATTATTTTGATGGTAAAAACTTCGCATCCGGTATAAAATGCCCGACTTTGGTTGGCCTTGGGATGGTTGATAATATTGCCCCGCCGGATCATGTATACAACATGTACAACGAGATCCGCGCCGACAAGCACATTATCATATTCAGGGACCTGGCTCATGAGATCGGACGATGGTACAACGTGTACGAGGGCAGATGGATGCGCGATACTTTTGCACTGTTTTAAAAAAACAATAAAATGAGGCTTTTGAAAACCTATACAAAAACATTACTGATAACGCTTACCATTTTTATCGGCCTTCAAAGCAGGTCGTATGCCGACGGTGGCTTCCCCGTACGTCCCGGCAGGCTGTTGCTGGCACCTTCGGTAAGCTACTTTTTTGCCAACTCGGCATGGGACACTACCGGTACCCCGGCCAAACGCTATCCCAACAACGGTAAATACAGTTCTGTAGGCGTTACTTTTTATGGCGAATACGGTATCAGCCGTAAGTTCGCTGCGGTGTTATCGTTGCCTTATGTTTACAACAGTTTCACGGCGAGCAATATCACGTCTAACCCTTCCTCAGGTTTGACTGACATGGAGACCGGCATCCGCTATTATTTAGCCAATATTGATTTTATTTACTATTTTTCGCTGCAAGGCACCGCCGTTACCCCGCTGTACCACAACGATCGCTCGCTCGGCTACGGCGAAGAAGGCGGCGAGTTGAAGCTTGCCGTATCAGGTTCAGGCAACCTTTTCGACAGGAGCATTTATTTTAATGCCTCGGATGGTTTCCGCCAGTATTTCGGCAGCAACGGCCCCTGGCAAAACCGCTATACCGGCACCTTCGGCATAACCATTGATAAAGAATATCAAAACCAGGTTTCGGTTACAGGCAGCGGTATCCTTTCGCGAAGCACCGATAAAACATTCTCGCCCGTATTGGAGGCGAATAAGGACTACTCGTTTTTCGAGTTGTCATTAAACTACGGCCATACCTTTACAGACGAGATTTCGGTATTTGCTACCGCCGGCAAATTCTTAACCGGTTACAATACCAGCGCAGGTACCTTATTTTCGCTCGCCTTTATATACCGGCTGGATTATAAGTGAGTTGATTCGGTTGATTGAGTTGGATTAAGTTGATTTAGTTACTCATCGACCAAAATGCGATAAAAACGACTCCCAACCTATTCAACTTAATCAACTCATCTAATGGAAGCCTATTTCACTGTTCGTCCACTCCCATCCGCATCCAGGTAAGGATCGGTTTAAAACCTGCCTTTTCATAAGCTTTAATCGCCGGCTCATTAAAAGAATAAACCTCAAGGCGCATTTCATTAATATTGCGTAAGCGGCACCAGGCTTTCAGTTCGGTCAGCACCAGGGCATTTACGCCTCTTCCG
>DASRTD010000150.1:0-10838 GCA_035656115.1 Mucilaginibacter sp. | reverse complement strand
TATCGACCATGGACTATGGACTAAACAATGGGAAGAGCATTTGAATTCCGTAAAGAGAGAAAGTTAAAGCGCTGGAGCAAAATGGCAGTGCAGTTTACCCGTTTGGGTAAGGAAATTGTAATGGCGGTAAAAGCCGGCGGTGGCGATCCGAATACCAACTCGCGGTTAAGGACGGCGATACAAAACTCCAAAGCGGTTAACATGCCAAAGGACCGCGTGGAAGCCGCTATCAAGAGAGCCATCAGCCGCGATGAAAAGGATTATGAAGAGATTGTTTACGAGGGCTACGCTCCACATGGCGTTGCCGTGCTGGTTGAGACTGCTACAGACAATATTAACCGTACCGTCGCTAATGTGCGCAGCTATTTCACAAAAACCGGTGGTACGCTGGGCAAAACCGGATCACTGGACTTTATATTTACCCGTAAATCGGTGTTTACCTTTGTTCCCGGCGACCGCGACCTGGAAGAGCTGGAGTTTGAACTGATAGACGCCGGTTTGGAAGATTTGTTTGTAGAAGCCGATGAGGAAGGCAACGACCTGGGCGTGATCCACACCGCATTTGAAGACTTTGGCAAGATGCAAAAGGCGCTGGAAGAAGCAGGCATCGAGGTAAAATCAGCCAAACTAGAAAGGGTGCCGCAATCTTTCCACGACGTAACTGAAGAACAAGCGGCCGATGTATTGAAGCTGATAGACAAGCTGGAAGAGGACGACGATGTTCAGGCGGTTTATCATAATATGGGGGAGTGACGAGATTTCGGATTTACGAATTACGATTTCAGATTTTTAATAAAGAGCGCTTATGCCATTAATGAACACCCGCAAAAACGACAAAAAGGTAAAAGTTACTTTTGCCAATGGTTTGCTTTTTGTTGAAAGGGAAGGCGGCAAGCAGCAGGCTTTCCCGCTGGAATGGTTTCCGAAACTAATGAATGCTACTGAAGAGGAACGGGAGGACTGGAAGCAGACGGAGCACGGTATACATTTTAATCAACTGGACGTGGACGTTTCTTTATAATTTGAAGATCGAGTTTTATTTTTTCAATCTTCAAATCAGCACAACTTCAAATTTTCAAATCAATACATGACATTCGAAGATTTTTTTATAAAGAAAAGGATCGACCTGCCGGCTTTGAAAAAGGCCGAGCCATCGTTGTTTTCTGAATTTAAAACCCATTTTGAGCAGATGGGTGAAAAGAGTTTCGACTATACCAAGAAATATTGGTTTAATAAGCTAAGAGGGCAATATCTCCTGGCGCCGGAAATAAAGGCAGAAAAGCCGGCAGTTGCTGAACCTGTTGTGCAAGCGCCCGATGCTGGGACTCGCGCTGAAACTACCGACACAAAGTCTGTTGCTAAGGTGGGATTTGTGCCGAGGTTTAAGGCGGCAAATATTCCAAAGCCAGTTGCTGAACAAGAGAGAATAGAGGAAAAGCCGCCTGTAGCTAAGGAATCGGCGCAGGAAATATCATCACCGAAACCGGCCTACAAACCGCGGTTTAACATGAAGAATATTCCGCCGAAAACAGAGGAGTAATTTGATAAAAAGGAATTATGCCGAACTTGTTTCGTCAACCCATCAAACAGATAGCCAACTGACCGGTCCTCGCTGGATCGGAGACCATCGTGCCGATTACCTGTCCCACGTTAACTTATCGCTTTTTTACTTAGCTTATGAGGTGCTGAAACAAGTTCAGCATGACTATTTTGTACCTATTTCGAGTGCGAAAACAGCCAGGGAATCAAATCAGGCTCTTTAAAGGCATCGTCCCAACTGTTATGGTCGTCGTTCATATAAAGCGTATAGCGCGGATCGCCGCCGGCTTCCTTTATTGCCGCCACCATCGATTCGGAGTGCGTGTACGGCACCACACTGTCCCGTTCTCCATGAAACACCCATAGGGGTACCTTTTTGGCATACTTTTTTGCGTTTAGCGTATTGTCGCCGCCGCATATGGCAAAGGCCGCGGCAAAAATATTTGGCCTTCGGCCGATAATCTCGAACGTACCCATACCGCCCATGGACAGTCCGCCCACATAAACCTTGCGTTTATCGATGTACGGCTTGTCCAAAAAATTGTCAACCAGGCCCAGCAATAAAACCATTGCTTTGGTGGGTGGGACATCGTTTGTCTGGAAGATGAATTTTAGTTTTTTTGAAGCAGAGTCAGTCTCAATTTTTACGTTCGACCAAAACCCGTTGGCCGGACATTGAGGATATACAACGATAGCCGGGTATTTATCCCTGACGGTGTCATTCAAAAAAAGCTTTGTGCCATATTTCAGCTGGTCTTCGTTGTTATTGCCGCGTTCGCCTGCGCCATGCAGCACCAGGATCATAGGGTACTTTTTTGCCGGGTCAAAATCCAGCGGAAATAAGATGCGGTAGGGCAGTGTATCACTCTTTAACGCTAAAGAACCCCGGTCGAAAGACTGGTTTTTTTGTGCCGAAGTGATCAATGGGAAACCTATTAACGAAATTAATACGGCGAGTAAATATTGAGTTTTTGACATAAGCGGTGTTTTTAGGGTAACGTACCGGATTGCAAACTGGTATGCATGCAGGCGCTAAAAATACCATAAATACTTAAATATTTGTTAAGATGATTTTACCACTACCTGATGAGCGCTAAACTGCCGGCAGCCAGGCTGCAATTAGCATTCAGGTTGATAATATAGTAATAAACACCCGAAGGCAGCAGCGTGCCATTGCTTCGCCCGTCAAAGGGTTGGCTGTAACCCCTGGACTCGAAAACTTTTTGCCCGTACCGGCTGAAGATCTGTATTAAAACCCCCGGGTAATTTTCAATCCCCTTTATGTTCCAGTAATCGTTGATGCCGTCGTTGTTAGGTGTGAAGGTATTTGGAATGGTTAGGCCGCTTAAGCCGATCGAAATGTTTGCCGCCACCCTGCTGCTTTCGCATGCGCCGGTGTATTGAGTAACGTAGAACGGGTTGGAATTGATGACATTTATGGTAAAAATACCGGTAGTGTTTTGTGCCAGCGTGTCGGCGCCGGTTGCCGAACCATACAAGCGATAGCTATACCCCGGCTGTGGATTTTTGACCATCAACATGGCCTGGCCAGGCGTGCAAATTTGCAGATTATCGAGTACCGGGGCCGTTACAAATTCGCTTTGCTCCGGAACGGTGAGTGCCTGGGTGGCCAGGCCGCAAGCGGTTGAATCTTTTACCTGCAAGGTGTAGGTGCCCGCAACCACATTAGTTAAGTTTAAAGAAGTGCCGACGATTTGGCCCGATGAATTTTGCCAGGAATAAATGTACGGCGGCACCCCCCCCATAACAGCGGTATTTTGAATACTGCCGGTGCTTAGCAGGCATTGGTCGGGCGTTATTTGGGCCGAACCGGGGTTGATCTGTATGACCGGGGTAGCGTTTATAGTGTAAGTTTTATAAAGACTTTCGCAGCCGTTTGAGTCGGTCACATAAAGCTGGTAGCTGCCTGCGGCGACATTAGTTAAGGGTGCGTTTATAAGCAAAGTTTTGCCGCCCGCATCGGCCCAGCGGTAAGAGACCGGTGCATTATCCGGCGTAAAAGTAACCACAAGGCCCCCGTTCGCTAAGTTGCAGGTCGAACTGGTATTGGTAAAGGTTGAAGGGAAGTTGCTGGCCGCCGGAATGTTACTTACGGCATAAACCTGGCTTTGTTTTGTGCAGGTATTGTTTGAGGCGACCAGGTAGTAGGTACCCGCGGGTACATTGCTTAAATCGATTGTACTCCCAACTATTTGATTTTGGCTGTTAAACCATTGATATGCCGTTGCGCCGGTAGTTGTGATGCCTGAGATAGAGCCGTTGCTGTTTGAACAGGTGGATGAGGTTGTTTTTACACCTGAATCATCCAGCGCGATCACGCCATCATCGTTGATCGTAAACACTGCGCTTTTTACCGGCGGGCAGTTAAAATCGTAATAAACAAAAAAGTAATACTGGCCGGCTGGTACGTTTGCCAGGTTGAGTTGGCCTGCGCTTACTTGCTTATTGTTAATGTCGTTCCAGCCATAACTGGTGTTTGCCCCGTTTGTGAGGGTAATTCCCGTGATCGATCCGTTTGCCAGACCGCAGGTTGCATTGGTGACGCTGCCACCATTTATGGTGGGCGCTACGGGTGCTGGCAGCACCTGTATCAGCACTTTTGCCGAATTACAGCCATTGCTGTCGGTTATGTATAAAGAGTAATTCCCGGCGGTAAGGTTGTTGACGGTTTGTTTCGTGGAAATGACATTGCCGCTGGCATCCTCCCAGTAATATTTGGCTACGGTTATCCCCGGGCCCGTGCTGGGGTAGGTTGTAAAATTGGCGGTTGGATTGCTGCAATCGAGTTGTGCTGTTTGCGGGAAAACTTTGGGTGTTAGATCGATAACAGTAAACTGGCCGGTCTCGCTGGGGCAGCTGCCTGTTTCACTGATCTGCAAGGTATAGGTACCCGGTTGCAGGTTGCGGATCTTTTGGGTCGTGCCAACCGTATTTCCCTGGCTGTCCTGCCATAAAAATTGAAAATTGCCCTGCCGGGCCTCCTTGAGCTCGATAGACCCCGGGTGATGGCAATCGAAGTTTGTAATGGTGACCTCTTTTTGGTTCATGACAAACGGCTGAAAACCGTAGGTGTTATTGGCCACCGTAGATGAAGCCATTACGTTCAGGGTTATGGCCCCGTTGTACCGCCATTTACCGTTCGCATCGGCTGTGACCGTTGCAAAGCAGAAATTCGGATTACAGGTGCCGCATTGTGTTTTGTAAAAATAAAGCTGAACGGTGGCGCCGGGCGGGGCATCGCCCGCAACGGAGTTGGCTAAAAGTGAAGTGATCGTCACGAAATTAGTGCCTGATGGATCATTCAGCTGAACATTGGCATTGCAATAGAATTCGTTTTGAATGACGTCGGTGGTAGAATTGCTGGCAGCAATAGGATTAAAATAGCCTGTAAATATATTCTGATCTGCCGGTGTCGTACCCCCAATGGTGGCATTAACACCGCCATTTTCTTCAATCGCTGCGGCCCCGGAACCCAAAGAATATGTCCTGGTATTATCCGTCCCGAAAAAGTTGCCTTTTACAATAATTGTCGAACTCATAAATGCGGCAATTGCAGGCTCGGATGCGCTAAAAACATTATTCGTAATGTTTAGCGTGGTAAGGGGATCTTCAACCTGTATAAAGGGCTGGGTGGAAGTATTGATGGCTGTTGTTGCTTTGTAATCGGTCCCAAAAAAATTATTTTGAATGGTGGCTGTTTTGGCGGCCTGGTTACTGGGCTGATATCCAAGAACCAGCCCCGCATTATTTCCGCACAATACCACATTGCCGTCAGCGGGGATCGGGCCGCCGAATATTAAGCCGTCAAAATAAATATTTGAAGATAACACATAGAGATTGGTATTCGGTGTTGCGCCATCCGGCTCGATACCCCAAAAATTGCTTTGTATCCTGGCGTTTTGAAAAGTAGTTAGCAGGCCGCAATAATTACCGCAAATAACATTCCCCTTACCAGGTGTTCCAATAACAAGCTTACAATTTACTGTGCTGTAAAACGCGGATCCGTCAGTGTTATTTGGACCAAAACCTACGATATAAAGACCATAAAATTCGACCGCATCATTAGCGGTCACCTGTGGAGAAATAACAAACGCATTTAAATTTGGCGCAGGCGTAGCTGGTGTTATAATTACTTTTGCGTTACTCACTCCAAGTGCCGCCCCTGGTTGGGTTGTTCCGTCGATAATCACGTTTGCGGTCACGTACGGAAGTTGGGTTTGTACGGTAATGGTAACACTGGCTTGTGTGGCCCCGGGTAGGTTAAAATAGATATAATCGGTAGTTGCCGTGCCGTTGGCTGCTGCGTCCAGGAGTGCTTGTCGCAAAGTGCCGGGACCGGAGTCGGCGTTGCTGGTCACGGTAAATGTGGCGGCAAAAAGTTTATCGCAAACAAAAAAGAGCAGCAATAATAAAATTAACCTGCGCATGCACATATCGGTTCTAACAACACTCAAAGTAAATATTTCCGAAAGCAAACCCGTAAATTATTTGTTAACACGCCCACTGCGGTGTTAACAAGTGCAGGCTGCGAATTCAGGATCATTCTACCCTGATCACCTTTGTCCGCGCGGATACCCCGTTTTCATTTATGGCCTCTATTTGAAAATAATAAGGCTTGTCTTTGTCCATCGCCTTAAAGTAGTATTCATTAGAAGTATAAACCATTATGCAGTTATAAAGTTTGTCGGGGGCCACGCCGGTAAGGATGTTATACGCGAAAGCGTTGTCAACGGTTTGCCATTTTATCCAGGCACTTCGTTTATCTTTTGCGGTCCGCAGGACAATGAAGTTTTTAACGGTATCCGGCTTTTCTCCGCCGCCGTTACCAAAAACCCGTAAACCGCTTATCGCAAATTTGCCGGTAGGCATGTGGATGTTTTCTAATTTGACGTAACGCGCTTTTACAGGCGTCTCCAACTCGATGTAGTCGTGTGGCACGTCGGTTTGGTTTTTACTCTTATCTGCGAGGATAGTCCAGTTGTTGCCATCTGATGAGTAATACAGCTTGTACTGAGTATAATTGGTGGTCGATTTGCCCAAAACGGTGGCATCCTGGTCGGCATTGTTAATTTGCACCGCATTGATGGTGCTTTCGTTGCCCAGGTCGGTTTGTATCCATTCGCCCGGGTTACCGGTTTTGGCGCTCCAATAGGTTTTAATATTTTCATCGACTGCATTATTGGGCAGATAGCCGCCCAAGGTTGACGATACCTGCACAGGTTTGTTATAGTTCAGCAGCATCCATCCTGTAAAACGGCTTTGCAGGTGGTCTTCCTTGCCATCGGGCAGATAGGTGGGATAGTCGCCAAATGCCGTATTGCAGTACAAAACATTGTCGTTATCAAAGCCTGCCGGCCAGATACCCAGCCTGCGTTCAAAGCTATTTTTTACGCCGATAACCATGGTGGATATGTGCCAGTAATTTCCCCAGGTGTCTGCATAAGTGGCTCCATGCCCTGCGCCTTTAGCAAAGCCGCCCGGTTTATAGCTAAAGGGCATGGACTGTGGCGTAAATGGCCCCAGCGGGCTATCACCTACAATTACCCCATCCGAATAACCGCTGAATTCCGTACCGGGCGCGCCGTATTGCAGGTAATATTTGCCATTATGTTTTGTCATCCATGAGCCTTCGATAAACGGATCGAGGAAGGTATCGTCCATATACTCGCCAAAGCGCTGCCAGCCGTAGCGGTAAGGCTGGAGGAAATACATTTCCTTTCGGTAACCTTTCAGGTGGAAAGTTTTTGGATCGATCTCGGCGCCGTAAATGGGGTAGGTATTGCTGCTGCCGTTATACATGTACAGTTTGCCGTCTTCATCCCTGAAAAAATCCGGGTCCCAGCCACCGGGCTCGAACGCGTGCAGTGCTTCTTTCCACTCATTGGCCTTTGGATTGGTGCTCATCCATATGGGGAAGTTGGATGAATAGGTCGATCCAAAAACCAGCAAAGTGTCGCCCTGCACCCAAACCGCCGGGGCGCACAGGTCGTCGTAAACATGATGCTCGGGACGCAGGAACGAGCGGGGGACAAAATTCCAATGGTACATATCGTGGCTCCACCAATAGCCCCATTGGTTGGTAGAGAAAAGGTAATAGTCACCCTTGTACATGGTAATTACCGGGTCGGCAGTTGCGCGATGTTTGCCTTCGGTCGCAAAGTCAGGAATGGGGGTATAGCCGTAGTCAATATTGATAGGATTGCAGTAGGTGCGCTGTTTTGGCTGAGCCGTTGACCGGTTGGTAGCGAATAATAAGCAGATTGCAGTTAACGCGATAAGTAAAACCTTTTTCTTCATCATGAGGCCGTTGAGCCGATAAATATACAAGTCTTACTTGTTTGTCAGCGTCAGCGTTCCTTTAATTCTGCTTGAAGGGTCATCCGGGGACTTTAGGAATAACAGCTCATTTAGCTTTCCGTCCCGCCAGGTTTCAAACATATCGCGGTAGTAAAAGCTGCCGGGATTGCCGGACTCGCCACCCGGGAACACCCCATAACCTTTTACAGTCGGTCCAAGCTGTACCACCATGCGCCAGGACGGGCCATTGTTGTTTCTGAACGCGTTGATAACGCCGCCCCTTCCTCCCGCATAAAATTGGCCTGTGCCGAAACCTTGCAAACCGGCCAGGTGATCGATGTGGGAGCTTTTTACGTTACCCCATTGCCATTTTTCGCCCGGTGCGCCATGTTCCCTTAGCAGCTCATCGGCGGCGGCAATAAAAGCGATATTAACCATATCCGCGCAGGTTTCCTTTGCCGTAGTCCGCGGGTCGTCAAACCATTTTGAATTAGGGTCGGTTAGTAGCAACTGCTCGGTTTTGTCGTATGAAGGCTTCTTGAGAAATATTTTATTTGACTCAAACCTGGTACTCCATACGGTATCATATAAATGGTGCCACCAGTTGTCAAAAATGCTTGCCCCCATCGAGTTTGCGGCGTAATGCTTGTCCCAGCCCTTAACAATATCAAATGCTTTTAGCTGGTCAGGGTGCAGTTTGGCGGTATCCACATACTTTACCATGGCCGCCAGTACGTCCTGCCCCAAAATGCTGTAATTGTCCATCTGCATCACCCGGAAGCTGTCAACGGTAGCGTTGTGCATGGTTGTCAATTTGTCGGCGATCCTTTTGCCGCGGTAATATTGCTCATAGCGCCAGTTGATGTAGTAGGGGTAGGTTTGGTCTGTGGGCGACTCATTAGCCGAGCGTACAAAACCTTGCGGCGGGTTTTTAACGGTGGGGTTTTGGTCGTAGGGTATCCAGCCCTGCCAGTCGTCGGCCGGGTCGCTGCCATCGAGGATGAACTTCCCCTGGTCTTTGTATTTCAACGGGAGCTTCCCGTTGGGCGTAATGGCAATATCCTTATCCGAGCTGGCGAAAATGAAGTTTTGGGCCGGGGCAGTGTAGTAGGTGAGGGCTTTGCGATAGTCGTCATAGTTTTTGCCGCGGTTCAGCAGGTAAAAGCATTTAAACTCATTCGATTCGTCGTGTGCTATCCAGCGCAGTGCATCGCCCAACGGGATATTTTCGTGGTCGCCGGATTTTTTCTGGTTCTCGTTGTCGTAAACCACAGGACCGTGATGCGTGTAGCATACCGTATCCACTTCATCGGCTTGTCCGCGTATTTTAATCACCTCGATGCGCTTTTTTACCGGGTTCCAGCGGTTATCGTACCAGTATTCGTGTCGGCTGGCATCTTTAAATTTGATTTGGTACCAGTCGAGCACATCGGCATCCACATTGGTAACGCCCCAGCTGATCTTCTGGTTAAACCCTATCACCACCCCCGGCGCGCCGGGCAGCGTAGCGCCGTACACGTTCACTGTGGGCGATACCAGTTGTGCCTGGTACCAGATGGAGGGGAACGTAAGATTGAGGTGCGGGTCATTAGCCAGAATAGGATAGCCCGTTGCCGACTTACTCCCGCTGATGGCCCAGTTGTTACTACCGATGCCGGGCATGATCTCCTTGTCATGTATTCCCTCGGTCATCTGCGCCATAAAGTTTTTGGAGGGCTGGGGTATAGGCAGGGGCTTAAAGTTCCAGGGTGTGCCTTTCGGGATGATGGGATCTTCAAAATAGGGATAGTCGGGGAAGAGGTCGTTCACATCCTTTGCGCCGAAACGCCGCAGGTCATTCGTCATCCCGAACTGGTCGCTGCCGCCGGCCAGCGTTTCCGACATCAGCTTCAGCAGGTAAATGCAGTTTATCGGCTTCCACTGCTCCGGCGCATAGTCCAGCAGTTTAAACTCAATGGGGTAGTCTCTTGGTTTCAGGGTTTTTATCCAGGCGTTAACGCCCTCGGTATAGGCGTTGGCCATGGCCGTCGAAACCGGGTCCTTCATCATCCCCTTTAAACCGTTTTCGGCGCCATACACCATGCCCATGCGGCGTTCATAGCGGTCGTGGTCGAGTGCTTTGGGGCCCACTACTTCCGACAACCGCCCCGAGGCGCTGCGGGTTTGGATATCCAGCTGCCACAGGCGGTCGCGGGCGGTGATGTAGCCCTGGGCCAGGTACAGGTCGTGGTCGTTTTGGGCGAAGATGTGCGGTATGCGGTGCTCGTCGAACCTGATGACCACCTTATCCTGCAAACCGCTGATCTGCAGGTTCTCGTCCGGGTTTGCGTTCCTGCTTTCCGCATTTTGCCAAAAGCCCGTTCCCGGGTTAAGCAGCTTGCCGATGGGCGGCAGATCGCCAAATTTGGTGTTCAGCGCCCAAACCAGCAGGGCGGTAATTGCCGTGCAAAACAAGGCCCAAAAAAGTTTCATATCGATAGCGGTTGATGCAGGAAAGATACGCAATTTCCGAAGGCCTTTCCAAACATTTTGCTGTTGCAGCGAATGTGCGCGCCGCATGAAACAGCTGCAACACCTGCAACACACCCCCTATGTAAATGAGGCGTTTACACCCCTGGCAGTGAAACAAGCTGCAACAGTTTGCAACACTGACAGTTTTTTGTCATCATTTTAAGCTCAGCAAACCCCAAAACCTAAGCCGGCAGTTAAGCCCTTGTTGGTGTTTTTTCACCAACAAGATCCGCGTACCAGAGCTTTGGGCGGAACCCCCCATTCTGTGTCCGCGCTGTCCGTGAAACTTGTCATCCCCCGAATCAGGCGCGAGTGTGCAGCGCTGGCCCGCGCGTGTGCGCACTCGTGCCCCGCTGACAGGTAGCCATTATGCTTTCGCGTTTTTGCTTTGTACAGTTTAGAAGTGTACATTTAGCCTAATATGAGCACCAAATATAAATTCAACGACCAGGACCAGCTTTATTTTGTGA
>DASRTD010000149.1:0-8340 GCA_035656115.1 Mucilaginibacter sp. | reverse complement strand
GCGTGGATCGGCTGTTCAATGTGATCGAAGCATCGAGTCTTCACCAGGACAATTTCCGGCAATTCCATTTGTTTCTTGCAGGTTGGGCTTTAGACTTTTCAGAACAGGGAAAAGACGAAAGGTTTGAAGAAAAAATCAAGTTGATCCAAGTCTTGGATGACGAAAAATTAAAAAATCGCTTTAGCACTAAAATTGGAGAGTTTTTAACCAATCATGCGAACGATAACGTAAAAGATTCAGCTATCGAAGCGCTTCTCGGTCTGCTGTCTCTAAAAGGAACCAGCTTAGTTAGTGAAACCGTGACAGCAGCTATTCAAAAGCTATTTACGGCAAAACTAAAACACGATGGTGCCGAAGGACTTTTGACGACAATAGCGATATTAGCGGCGCAAAAGCAAATTTTGCTTGAGGCGCCTGCCACTGAGGAAACCTTATATAAAGAATTGCTGTCAGACCTGGCAACGCGATATCCCCAAATTTTTGCCGGGGATAAGGAGCCGGCCTACAAGCCCGCCGCTGAAGAAGAAAAAAACAAGTCATTTTTTGAAGCGATAAAATTCGCTCAGTCAACGCCCCCGGCGGGAAACATAAGTCCGTCCGCTGCATCGCATACCGATACGATTAACGCCCCCCCGGTTTCAAAAAAAAGACCCAGGAAAAAGAAAAACAATGCTGCGGAGAAAGTATCGCTCACTTCATATCGTGTATGGCTAGTTACATTCGGTACTTTATTCGCGTTTTCAATGATCTGCTCTTTTTGGCAACAATTCAGTATCATTAAATTGAAAAACAGCATAGCTAAGACCGCCGATAGTCTTAATAAAGTAAAGCACCAGATCAGCTCCAGGCCCGAATCTTTAAAGCAGCCTGCTGCCGTTTCTCCTTTTAAACAGTTGACAAAAGACACCGTTCGAAAGATATCCGGGAAAGACACAACTTATTATCAACTTGTTAAAAAAAAACCTGTTTCAACGAAACCTAATAAAGTTAAACATAGCACCGGCAAACTGGCTGGCTTACCGGCTGCTGATAAGGGCAGTCAAAATGCCGGCGCTCCAACTTTAATTCAAAACAAGCCCGACACGCTCAAGAAACCGCAACAACACTAATCTGGCGTTATTTTGAATTTCAGCATATGCGAACCAGAATAATGCAGAAACTATAAAAAAGGAACCACTCGCCTTTCAGAAAATCATGAAATTGCCTTACAATGGCCGTAGAGCAATTTAGCAAAACGCACCGCGAAACCGTCGGCAGGCTCCTGCCGAGTGGCGGCAAAGGGGTGGGTCGTGAAGAAGAGGCGGAAGCATCAAAACGATCGTTTTGAACAAAACATTACATAAGTAAAAGCATATCAACAGGCGATTTGTTTAATTCGTCTGCGGCCGCGATATGGCAACATATCGATAATTGGCCAACATGAATAAATTTACACCTTAGACCTCTACCTATTTTATTCAGTATGAGGCTTGATACTATATTAGAATTATATCTGGTTTGCCTGCAATGGGAAATTACCGAACACCGTAAAAGTATTTTGTTATACATCCGCCAATACGGTAAAAGCCTTAGCTAAAAGTGGGCCGGTGAAATAACGGTATTTATTGGGGTCGGGGTTGCTGGGTGTTTGCTAATGGCTGTATTTTTAGAGGAAACATTCCGTTTAGATATATTTAAGGCTATCGATCACTCCTTCCGCACCGGCGTCAGATTGAATTTAGGCAAAAAGGGAAACAGGCTGAACTTGTAACCAAAGTCATTGGTGGCAAATGTATCCGGAAAATCGTTGTACCCTTCCGATTCCCTGGAAGTAATCGGGGCATCCGTTTTATACCAGGACAAGTCAATTTTTTATTGCTTGTATAAATGGTTACACCAATAAGTTGAATGTGGTTGGCCTCATCCTTCGGCAAGCCTGCAAAGGTTTACTGCTGGTCACACGTCCACAGACCACAGAAATTGGACTGAACTATAAAAGCCGGTAAATCCCTTTAGCGGCTTTTATTGCTTTAATATGCGTATTACATCAAATAGTTAATACCGTGTTTTTCACGTATTTAAAAGGTGTTTTTCCTGTTCTTGTCCGGTTGCTTTTTTTAATAAGTTTATCCTCAAATAGCAGAAAGTGAAAAAAATCATATTATTAATTTTTATATTAGAAAGCTGCTATGCTGATGCTCAAAGTTTCTCTGATTTTCAAAAAGCTTTAAGGACCTATGGTAAGGCGGTTCAGGCTATTCATGCTTATCCACCAGATATTGAAAATGGGCAATGTCATTATGTACCGGTAACATCAATTACTGCCGCAGGAAACACAATTACTATAGTAGAAACTTGGACGAATGGTTATTCGGGGAAATCCCGCACCGTTTTGACTGGTAAAATTAATAATGAGGCTGTTGAAGGTACCTGGTCTTCAGATTATAGCGGTGGATTGTGGTCATACAATTTTAAAACCAATAGTGGAAAATGGAATAAAACGAGAAGTATGCTGGGAACATTTGAAAACTGGCAGAATCTTCGATTCTTAATTCTCGATCAACGCCAACTACGGGATGGGCCTTATAAGTGTGAATAAGATTGATTCGGGTAATTATATTGGACAAAGAGATTTTTACCCTTTTTATACGATTTAATAAAGAATGACATTGCCATGCGATCATGTAATAATCGATAACCGGTGAAAAGCAAAAAAGTAAAAAAAATTATTGCTCTTATTCTTTTGGCTCTTTTAATTGTCCTGACTGTTTTTTTTAAGACGTTGGAGGCAAAATTTGAAGGCAGGATACTATACTCTACAATATTTTTGATACTGACTGCAATATGCGTATTACTGTTAGAAGCCCGATTGAAGAAAGTATTGAGGCATACTTTCATAGGGAGCTATATTGAGGGCGAACCACAAAAAATATTTTCTCCTAATGAGATCAACAAACTAAAAAGCAGTGTTTTATTATATACCAAACAAGAATGCGACAGTCGTTTTGCAACAATTATCGGCCCTGAAATTGCTAACAATAATTTTCACATTGAGACCAAATTTACCCCGGGAAAAAGACCAAGCAACATCAGCGGTAAATGGCACGAACACTATAAAGAACAATTTCTTTTTATAACCGGTGAACGGGGAAGCGGCAAGAGCTTTGAGTTACTTGGCAGGATCAAAAGTATATGCGAAAAATTGAAGGCAGGGTTTAGTGAAATAACTTCACTTGAGCGGGAGAAAATTCCTTTATATATTGAGTTAAAATCCCTTAATACTGTGCTCGACAAGGATTGGATCACTGATTACATCATCAGGTCCGCCAATATTGCGCATACTAAATTAAGCAATGATGAAGTAAAAACACTGCTCGAAAGCAAAAGCATTGTATATTTCTTCGACGGGCTCGATGAGGTGGACATCCAGTTTCGCGAACAAGCGGCCAGGAAAATACTTGAATTTGCCGATGAGACCGGGGTCACTGTTTCATGCAGAAAGGAATTATTCGAGGATCTGAAAGCAAGGGACATCATTCCACTCATCGATTCACCCGCTGAGTTGTTTTTAGAGCCCTTAACAGAAAAAAAAATCGTAAAGATAATTCAGGACTTAAAAGGTTATTCTGCTGACGAAAAGTCAGGGATGATAAATTTCATTGGGAATAAAAGTAATCTGCTTGAACATCTTTCCCGCACTATAATTCTTAATCTATTTGTTTTAACCTATCATAATTTAAGCCCCAATGCGAAAAGCAAACTTGAGTCGGCCGATGGACAAGGCACTTTAAACATTTTATGGGAGAAATATGAAGATATTATAGTGAAAAAACTGCCAAGAGATGCTGACATTCTGGCGATAAGGACCTATACGGTCTGGCTTGCCAAAATTATGCAGCAAAAGCCATTTTTTGTCGAATCAATTCAGCCGAATTGGCTGTGCATCGTTGATGAAAGCAACGATGTTAGGCCGTCCGAAACGCTTCAAAAACTATTTTACCTTTTTACCAGGGTAATAGCTTGCGTAATCATAGGGATAGCCATAGGATTTATCATTTCTGTACCGTCAGCATTGATATCCGATAGTATTCTGGGGGGGTTAACAATTACATTGATTTCAGGTATTTACAATAATAAGCCCCTCTCTCTGAATGGTTCGAAATCAATTGCTGATAAGATGTTCCCTGTTTTTATGATTGTCAGTTTGGTTCTGGTATGTGGCATATACCAGGGATTTTCTGTCCCGAGAATGCCGAGCGAGATGACTACTGCCGGATTTTCTTTGAATGAAACGTTTGCCGGGGTCATATTAGGGCTGATACTAAGTACCATTTTTAGCTATCGGGTAACCTTGGAAAAAATCAGAAAACAATATATTTTACCGGTCGAAATTTTTCATTTTGATTGGTTTCATGCAATCAGGTACGGCCTTACCTGGGGATTTGTAAGCGGAATAATTACAGGCTGCCTCGCAATCGCTGTCGGCCATTACAACAAAAATAGTGTGTTTTTTGAAAACTGGCTTATACCACACTTAAGACCGATCGCCACCAGGTTCCATAGACCGCTTATATCTCCGCAGCAAACGGACATGGCCATATTTATCTATGCCTTTATAGTAGCCTTCACATTGGTATCACTAATCATAGCGATTATGGCAGGGCGATATAGCGATAAGGTACAAAAAGATGAAGAGAAGCAGAAACTCAATTATGCGATAAAGGAATCATTCAAACATGCAGCAATAAATGCATTCTACGTCGCTTCGGTCTCCTGCGCCCTGTATTTTCTCGCTATGAAATTAGGCATTGGGGACTGGTATCATTGTATCATGATTTGCCTCGGGATGTATTTACTTGCGTTCCTATGGTTCGGAGGAATGGAGGTGATGAATCATGTCCTCTTACGCACAAACCTTTACATACGCGGCATCGCTCCGCCCAACTATGATCCCTGGGTACAGGCTAACCAAACGATGGGCTTGATTCAGCCAACAGGATATCAAATGAAATTCTATCACCCGACGCTTGCCAATTACTATATTGAATACCCATTAGTGAATGAATACAGCGTACCGCGAATAAGATTAAATAAAAACAAATCTGTTGATTTTAAAATATATGCCATTTTTATAATTGTCAGCATGTTTTTATTAATTTTTCCGTTTGCAAACCGCAACAGGGCATATTGGAAAAGCAGGCATGAAATTAAGGCTAATTTTGAAAAAAAAGATATCGTGTTGGAAAACGATAGCACTTATCGCATTTTAAGAACAGGTAAACTTACGATATCAGCTACGGGCAGGATTAACGTCGGAACGCTTGTTGGATGGGTGTGGCCCATTGGCACCCGTCACGGTATTATGGGCATGCCTATTGACAGCGCCTACAATATTAAAGATTTCAAAGAGCTGCTAAGCTTGAGGCATGGAGCACTGATGTACCGGTTGCAACGGGCTGGTAACAATTGGGACCTCTATAATTACGTTGTTGACGGCGCCGACACCGCCAAAGTGCTCAAAGTTAACAAAGGAGACCGGCTGCAGTTTATTATCAATGACAGGGAATGGCAGAATAATACTGGCCACTACAAGGTAAAAATGCACATTTTTCTATAATTGCTGATAGTCGAAACGAACAGCTATTTGTTATTTTAGAAGTAACGCTCATGAAAATAAAAGAAACGAGTCAGGATTTATGGTTAAAAAAAATGCCGATAGCCCACAGGGGCCTGCATTCAAACAAACCACGAATACCCGAAAACTCGATCCGGGCCTTCAAAAATGCAATAAAACATAATTACGCTATCGAATTGGATGTTTTGGTAATGTCAGGTCAACAAGTTATAGTGTTTCATGATGACAATTTGAAAAGAATGTGTGGAATAGATAAACCCGTTATTGAACTTGACTCTTTTAATTATAAGTATTATCAATTGTCAGGAACAGACGAAACTATTCCATTGCTTCAGGATGTATTGGATGTCGTTGACGGAAGGGTTCCGCTATTGATAGGAATTAAAAAACAACATGGGGTTAAAAATACAAATATGATTATTTTAAATAGCCTTTTAGGATACAAAGGACCGGTAGCCATTCAGTCATTTAATCCTTTCGTTATGGGTTGGTTTTCGAAGAACGCGCCATCATTAACTCGTGGACAAATATCTTCAGATTTCAAAAATAAAAAAATGAATTTCATTCAAAGATATTTGTTAAAGAAACTTAAACTTAATTTCATTAGCAAACCGCATTTTATTGCCTATGATATGGGAGACTTACCCAATAATTTAATTAAAAGAAAAAGAAGAAACGGTATGTCAATTCTTGCTTGGACGGTTGATAGCACAGAGTCCAATAAGCGAGTTAATGAGTTCTGTGATAATATTATTTTCGAAAATTTTTATCCATGAATTGTAACGTTATAATGCACGTGGTATCCGACCGTTTCGCCTTATGGTTTAACTATTTATAGTTACCTGGGAACACGCTAAGTTATACTTTGGTTTTTAATAGTCTTCAACATTGAAGGGCGGATAATTTATCTTTCCCCTGGGGGCTCACGGGTCAGAATGTAATGCGCTGACCTGGACAAGGCATTCGTCGAACAGACATTGAGTATCTTAAAGATTTAGCAAACATGTTAATCTGGGATGTGCGTAGGCGATCGCCCTTGGATAAATAAAAAATTATACTAAAAAGACCGTTAAAATACCTTGCAAAATACCGTTAAAACACTGCCAAGAATATTAAGCGCTATTTATAAGTTTGATATAACAATACGGAGCAGGCCGAAAATCCGGTAAAAGAGTAGGCAATTAAAATCTAAACTTATGGAAAAAAATCTGATCGGAGGCCCGTCGAACCTTATTCACGTCACTTTGCCATCGTCTGTTTCAAATGATTTTGAAAAAATGACAAAAGTTACCCAATCCATTCTGACCAGGCTCGGATGCCCGAACTGCCATTCGGGAAGAGTGATTATCTATCATGAGGAAAATAATTATGTTGTTGACGGGTCTTTAAACATTGAACCGCAACCTTCGCCCTGGCTTGAAAAATAAATGAACTGATTTTATAACCGTCAAAATAATGGAACAAGTCGAAGAGCAGGCATAAGACTTAAAGAGAAAATTTATGGAAAACAAAACACAAACTGAGTTCCATGTAAAACTCCATGGGATCAAACTTTCGGAAGAAACTGAAAAGAAAATTGAAAAAGATATCCAGAAAATTGTAATGGCTGAGTTGGTTAATTACATGCCTCCTGTAGTTCCTGGTACCGATGAGCCCCAGGTGCTAATGTATTTGATCCCACGTGGTTGGTTAGGTATTCCGGCTTATTTGTTGAACGCCAAAGAAATAGAACTGGGGAATATACGTCTGCCGGTAGATGCTGGGTTTGGTGGAAAGGGTGGATATACGGCAGGCCCATAATTAGGTGAGGAAGATGATCGAATCTAACCAAAAGCTTTGTCCAAGTTCTTCCTGCGCAGACGGATCAATTTTATTGGGTGTTGTCCAGGGCGATAGTACCGTTGTCTTGCTCAATGCCGGGTTTATCGTGGATGAACAGTTTGTCAAAGCCGCGCGTGAGGCCGGCGATCCTGAAAAGAGATTCAGGTTTGCTGGTAAATGTATCAAAGCAGGCTGCCCGCAATGGACCGGGGGAAACTGCGGCGTTATCGAAACACTATCCAAGATCAATGAAAATATGCTGGCGGGCGAAGATACCGGGGTATTGAAACCGTGTATTATCAGGAACAGATGCCGCTGGTATAGCGAGGAAGGGAAGATCGCATGCACCCTTTGCACTTACATCGTGACAGATTATATGGAGGAGGGTGCGGACAAACACAATATTACACCGCTCAGGTTGCAAAAGCAGGTATCACCCGGGTAGACGACCTGGTTTATTGTAATGAAGATATAAATTCCGGAGCCAGCCGAAAATCCGGTCAAAGAGTAGGCAAATAAAAAATAAATCTTATGGACAAAAATCTAATCGCAGGCCCCTCGAACGTTATTCACGTTACCGTGCCATCGTCAGTTGCACATAATCTTGAGCAAATGACGCAAGTTACCAGGTCAATTGTCGCCGAGTTTGGATGCAAAGGGTGTCATTCCGGAAAAACAATTTTCTACCATGAAGAAGATAACTATATTGTTGATGGAGCTTTAAACGTTATACCGCAACCTTCGCCCTGGCTTGAAAAATAACGTTCATAGCTATTTAGATAAAATCCGGCATGTTATCTAACAAAAAGGTCCAGGATTTAGGTGTTGGGATGATCGCCACGCCCGGCCTCGAAAATCTCATTGAATCACTCTCTAGTTACATCGATGTTGTTGAAATAGAGCCA
>DASRTD010000148.1:0-5808 GCA_035656115.1 Mucilaginibacter sp. | reverse complement strand
TTACAACAACGACATTTTTTTGGTGGGCACCAATTTTTTAAGCCCGATTTCGGTTACCGCGCCAACATTTTATAAGTTTTTTATTACAGACAGCATCGTTGTCAACAATCAAAAATTAATAGAGTTAAGCTTTACGCCCCGCAATACGGCCGACCAATTGCTTGAGGGGAAATTATATATAACACAGGACGGGAATTATGCTGTGGAAGGCGTGATGCTCACGGTAAACAAGCAGGTGAACGTCAACTTTCTGAATTACATGCAGGTAAAGCAGGAGTTTGCGCAAAACCCTGATGGAAGATACCATGTAAGCAAAAGTACTATCCTTGCTAATTTTGCCCTTGCCCAAAACCGCAAGGGAGGCCTGTTTGGGCTGCGGGAAATCATTTACGGCAATTATGCGGTGAACAAACCGCGTCCCGATTCAGTTTATCAACATACCGACCTTTCCGCTTCAGATGCGGCGAGAAACCGGAACGACATTTTCTGGCAGCAAAACCGGCTGGATACCCTCACGACCGCCGAAAACAGGACATATAAAAATACAGACAGCCTGCGCAATATGAAATCTTTTCAGCGCACGCTGGACTGGGCCACCTTCCTGTTTGCCGGGTACAAAAATGAAGGCTGGTTCGAGATCGGGCCTTCAAACGCATTTTACAGCTTTAACCCCATCGAGGGGCCTAAATTTCGCATCGGCGGCCGGACGACGACAGAATTAAGCAAAAGGTATTACTTTGAAAACTATGTAGCATACGGCTTGACGGACAAAAAATTTAAAGGGTTTTTGAGTGCTACTTATTCATTTACAGATAAGTCCATATACCAGTTTCCTCAAAACTATGTACGGGCTAGTGTACAATACGACACTTTCATCCCCGGAGAAAATTTTCAGTTCGTAAATGAAGACAATTTGCTTTTATCGTTCAAGCGCGGAAACAATACCAAATATCTTTACGACTTAAATTACCGGCTCAATTATATCCACGAGTATGAGACCCATTTTTCGTACAATATAGGCTTTCAAACGCAAAATCTATCCCCGGCCGGATCGCTGTACTTCCAGGATTATAACAGCGAGGGACAGCTTCAGAACATACACAACCTGCTGTCAACCGATTTTTCCGTCGGCTTGCGTTATGCACCGAATGAACAGTTTTACCAGGGCAAAATTTACCGTTACGCAGTGCCGAGCCGGCATCCGGTAATTTATTTCGATTATGATGAAGGCTTTAAAAATGTGTTGTCCGGTCAGTATAACTGGCAAAAACTGCACACCCGCATAGATAAGCGTTTTTACTTTTCGTTTTTGGGCTATGCGGATGTTACAACAGAGGCTGCGTATTTGTTTGGCCAGGTGCCCTACCCGCTTTTGGATCTTTTCCATGCAAACCAAACTTATTCGTACCAGGTATATTCATATAACCTGATGAACTTCCTGGAGTTTGCGGCGGATCATTATGCAAGTATCAGCATCGACCAGCATTTCCAGGGATTTTTCTTTAATAAGATACCTTTGCTTAAAAAACTTAAATGGCGCGAAACGGCATCTTTTAAGGCCATTTACGGTGGTTTGAGCAACGAAAACAACCCAACGCTGCATCCTTCGCTGTATCAGTTTCCGGTGTCGACTAACGGCCAGCCGATAACATATGGATTGGGAAACACCCCATATGTGGAAGCCAGCGCTGGTATCGAAAACATTTTTAAATTTGTGCGTGTCGACCTCGTGCACCGCTTTACCTACCTGGATCATCCGGATGTGGCAAAATGGGGTATCCGCACACTGGTCCAGCTCAGTTTTTAATCCGGGCAAATTTTTCATGCAGCGGCAAACGTCCATACGTACAAATCTTCAGCTGGGTATTTACCGGGTAATCGACCCTGTGGTAAAGGTGTTTATTAAGCTTGGTCTTACACCGAATGCGGTCACTACTATCGGTTTTTTGCTGAACGTTGGCGTAGCGGTCATATTTATCCTGGGCGCTGAAGAAGGGAATCGGGGCGATCTTTCGTATGTTGGCTGGGCAGGCGGGCTTATCCTGTTTGCTGGGTTGTTTGATATGCTCGACGGGCAGGTAGCTCGCCTGGGTAATATGAAATCAACTTTTGGCGCGCTGTACGATTCGGTGATCGACCGGTACAGCGAGCTAATCATGTTTTTAGGGATATGCTATTATCTTGTCGGTCATCATTATTTCCTGAGCTCGATATTCGCCTTCATAGCCCTTATCGGATCGATGATGGTGAGCTACGTAAGGGCGCGGGCTGAAGGGCTTGGGATTGAATGCAAAGGCGGGCTGATGCAGCGGCCGGAACGTGTGGTAACCATCGGTTTGTTCGCCGTTTTATGCGGCGTAATATCATCCTACATCGGCGGTGACTACAAGCTCTACATTCCCGGGACCAAATTTCAGGTGTTTGAAACCATGTCGATATTTACAACGCCGATCGTTTTAGTAGCCATATTAACAAACATTACGGCTTTCAGGCGGCTGATGGATGCTAAAAAAGCGATCATAGAGAAGAACAAAACTTCTGGCCAATGAGGCGCTATTGGTTAACAGACGTGCTTTTGATCATTCGCCAACCGAAGAAATGTCGTATATTCGCAACAATTTAGGATGATCTTTTTTTATTGGCAAAATGTTTGTTAAAATTGCCCATCTGTACATTTTAGTTTAATTAAAAAGTCAATTGCGGGCAGGAAATTTAAAGAATTTTTAACCTGGGTGCGGCCATGAAAAAGAAATACGTATCAAATTCGCAGGAATCGGTAAGGATGTTTAAAAGCGACTTTCTCGAGGCGCTGTCAAAAGTTCATTTTACCGTTCCGCTTTATATTTTTGTCCCGGTTATCGCCTTTTGTGTTTATAAGGATTTTGAATATTCAATAGGGCTGATCAAGTTTTTTGAATTGTTTGCACTTGGTTTATTTGTGTGGACAATTGTTGAATATATCATGCACCGCTTCGTTTTTCATTACAGCCCTGCCGATAAGCCCTGGGCGCTGCGCGTCCACTTTATCTTCCATGGTGTGCACCACGATTATCCAAGCGATGCTAAACGGCTGGTTTTACCACCATCGGTGAGCATTCCCCTGGCGACTATATTTTATTTCCTTTTCCAGGCCATATTGCCGGTAAATTATATATGGGGCTTTTTTCCCGGCTTCATTTTAGGATACCTGGTGTATGATATTTCGCACTATGCCATCCACCACTTTAATTTTAAGGGGAGCATCTGGAAAAAGATCAAACAGCATCACATGCTACACCACTACCAGGACCCGAACAAGGGCTACGGAGTAAGCTCTCCGCTGTGGGATAAAATATTCGGTTCCGATTTTATAAAAAAATAGTATGGGGGCAGTCTTAGGCGGCAGCCCTAAAACTACTGTAAAACAGGTTGTTACCGTTTCTTCATTAACAACTTTCTACCTGTTGCTCTCGTGGTTAGTAGTGGGCTTTAAGTTTGACCAGGTTTTTTTGATGTGCCTGGCTAACCTTTTATATTACGTGTCGGTTGTAACCCGTAAGTTCGTCACCGGCTTTGCTATTTTTATCGTCTACTGGATGGTTTTCGACTACCAGAAAGCCATCCCAAACTACCACTTCCATCCGGTCCATATTGCCGATCTGTATAACTTCGAGAAAAAACTATTCGGTATAAACAGCAATGGCAAATTGCTAACACCCAGCGAGTATTGTAACGCTAATAGCAACTCTTTTTTCGATATTATAGGCGGCATTTTTTATCTATGCTGGATACCTGTGCCGCTTGGTTTCGCAGCCTATTTGTTCTTCATAAACCGAAAGCAGTTCCTTTACTTTTCGCTCACTTTTGTGGTGGTCAACTTTTTAGGCTATATCGTTTACTACTCCTACCCGGCGGCGCCCCCCTGGTATGTTCAGCTGCATGGTTTTGATTTTCAACCCGCCACACACAGCAGCGCGGCCGGGCTATTAAGATTTGACGCCTATTTTCATGTCGGCATTTTCAAGTCCATTTATTTAAAAGGGTCCAACGTTTTTGCGGCTATGCCATCCTTACACTCCTCCTACCCTGTTATCGTTTTGTATTACGGGCTGAAAAACCGTTTAGGGCCGATCAATATCTTACTCGCAATCGTTATGGTTGGCATTTGGCTTACCGCGGTGTATTCAGGGCATCATTATGTCGTCGACGTTATTGCCGGAATCATCTGCGGGGCATGCGGTATTATGGTTTTTAATATTCTGATCAAAAAAATACCGGCGTTCAACCGGTTTGTCGAACAGTATAATACCGCCATTCAATAGGTCTGCTTTTTCCCTGCGTCGCTCCCCACAGTTTATACTGGTTCGCAATCATTTATTATCGCGTGAGTTTAATTATTAACACCTGTTGATATTTATTAGTTTGTTGATTATTTATTAAAAGCTATACGAAATAGGTGTTTAATTGATAATTTAGCGGTTTGAAAGAAGATCGGGGCGGGAGGAGGTAACGGGCACGCTATTTGCTTGAGGCAAGGCAACAGATTCAGCGCATTGAATAGCTTATGAAAAACGTTTTTACCATTATCTTTTTATTGGCGTGTCTGAAACTTTCGGCTGCTGCTCCCAGTGCTGACTCGCTTAAGCACGCGAAGCATGCACCAAAAGCACATCTATCACGACTAGCTCACAACACGGTGAAAACGAACACCACTAAGGACACCAGCAAAGTTGCCGGAAAGGCGTCTAAACAGGACAGCCTCAAACTACTATCCGCGGTAACCCCTGCGACCGACTCCGGAGGGTCCGCCCTGGCGCAGGGAAAAGACAGTTCGGCGATGGCGGTGAGCGTGGTCCAACCCGACAAGTCAAAACAGAACTGGTTTTACAATATGCCATCGGTTACCTTTGTTACCGACGTTAAACCAGTTGAAGCTGCTGCCCCCGAACCGGAAGATCTGAACCCACCTGTTACTTCGCTGCTCCAGCTGGACAGCCTGAAAAATGAGCTGGTGATAGAACGTATTCAACAGGAAAATTTACGAAAACTGATCCTGCGCAACGAACAGATAAAGCTTGCCCGTGTGCTGAAAATCAACGATATGGACAGCCTGAAAATGGAACTGAAAACAGCCACGGTTGATACGATCAAAGCGTTATTATACAGCCGTATAGCGCAAAAATACATGGATTATGACACACTGAGCGATGCCACTAAACAACAGCACTATCAAAACGCCGCTTTAAACTATACATTGCTGGCCATTCATGAGTATTCGCAGTACAGCGATTCCGTCGGCTTACGCGATTCCTACACCAATCTTTCAAAAGTTTATTGCTCTCAAAAGAAATACACGGAGGCCAAGTGGTTTATTTTACAGGCCAACACGCTTTCGCGGGCCAGGGGTGATACCCCAAATGTTATCTCTTCTTTGCTGGCACTTGCAACCATAAAAAGCGATATAAAGGATTATAAACTGGCAATGGGCGACCTGAACGAGGCCATGCAGCTTTCTGTCAACAACCACAAGCTCAAAACCGAACTGGAGGTGCTAAAAAACTATGCCCTGTTGTACAGCAACCTGCAGGACTATCCCAAAGAAGAGATGGTTTTGAAAAAACGCGATTCATTGCTTGACAGCCTGCGTAAAGCAGATGAGGCACAGCTGGCTAAAGCCGCCGCTTTGAAGAAAAAGCAGGATGCATTGAACAAAAAAAAACAATATATAGCCAGTTTGAAGAAGCCTTCCAAAGGCTCTTCACAACCAAAGGTGGCATCGCTATAATTTTCCTTTTTTTAGTACTGACTACTTTGGTCGTACTTTTTGTT
>DASRTD010000147.1:0-72237 GCA_035656115.1 Mucilaginibacter sp. | reverse complement strand
GAACGTGCTTTGCGATGAGTTTTTAAAACTGTCGTACCACGGCTTGCGGGCAAAAGATAAAAATTTCAATGCAGAGATGATCATCCATTTTGACCCAAAGCTGCCCAAAGTAAAGGTATCGCAGCAGGATATGGGCCGGGTGATGCTCAACCTGTTTAACAATGCGTTTTACGCGGTGAATCAAAAGTTGAAAACGGCTGGAGCCGGTTATAAGCCGGAAGTATCCGTTATTAGTACTGTCGAACGTAGTAGCGTGGTTATCAAAGTAAAAGACAATGGTATCGGTATACCCGATGCGATAAAAGACAAGATCATGCAACCCTTTTTTACCACTAAACCGACCGGCGAGGGAACAGGGTTGGGCCTGAGTTTAACCTATGATATGGTGGTGAAAGGCCATGGAGGAAGCATTACCGTTGATACCAAAGAAGGAGAATATACTATATTTACTATAAGTCTGCCCTTAACGTAATAATTTAAGCCATGAAAAAATTATCACTGCTGTTATTTTTGCTGATCACTGTATTTTTTGCCGCCGCCCAGAAAAAGAAAATCGATACCCTTAGGGTAGCCTTAAGCAAGGCCAAAACTGATACGATGCAGTTTACCAATTTACTGGCTTTAAGCACGTTGTACTTTCTTCCCAACCCTGACTCGTGCATTATATTCGGGCAACAGGGTTACCTGATAGCTAAAAAACACAACTGGCTGCAAGACGAGGCCTATTGCCTCAATGACATCGCAAACTCCTATGGCAATTTAGGCGATTTTGCTAAAAGCATCCGATTCTATTTACAAGCCCTTAAGATTGCAGAGCAGTCAAATGATATGTACCAGGTGTCATACCTGAACGAAAATATAGGCAGCGACTATATCCAGCAGCACGACTACAAAAAGGCGCTTCCCTATTTGCGCCTGGGCCTAAAACTGATAAACACCTATGCTTTATCCAACAAGCTTGCTCCCGACCAGATAATGAACCGGGCGGTCATGTACATGAACTCGGGTGAATATTTCCTGTATACACACCAGGCCGATTCGGCGGCATATTACCTTACTATTTCTTATAATGATTGCAAAAAATTTAATATTGTCCAGGTGATAGGGGGCACTCAGCGCGACCTGGGCGAAGTAGAAGCTGAAAAGGGACACAAGGCCAGGGCGCTTCAGTTTTTCGGGCAGGCCGTTATGAGTGATAAATCAGCTGATGACGCTGAAGACATGAGTGTTGCCCTCCTCAGTACAGCCAACCTGTATCATAAATTCAAACAGCAGGACTCGGCGGAGTACTATGCACAGAAAGCGCTTGACACGGCCGCAGCGGGAAAATTTCAACAGGACGTATTAAATGCCGGAAAAGCATTATATACTTTTTATGATGAGGACCATAACCTGCCGCAGGCCTATAAATACTTTAAGATCACCACCGCCGCAAAGGACAGTTTGTACAGCCAGGACAAAATAAAGCAATTATTATCTATTGATTTTGATGAAAAAGAAAGGCGGCAGGAATTAGAGACCGCACAGCGTGAGGCCCAAAAGGAGGCGGAAAACAGGCTGCGCACCTATATCCTGTCAGGCGGCCTGGGAGTATTGCTTTTACTGGCGCTTATATTCTGGCGCAACAGTAACCATCGGAAAAGGGCAAATACACTATTGCAAAGCCGCAATGCCGAGATAGAAAAGCAAAAGAAAAGCGTAGAAACAACGCTTGCCGAACTAAAAACCACCCAGGCCCACCTGGTGCAGTCGGCCAAGATGGCTTCGCTGGGAGAGCTTACCGCCGGCATTGCGCACGAAATACAGAACCCCCTTAATTTTGTCAATAATTTTTCGGAAGTAAGCGCCGAACTTTTTGATGAGATGGACGCTGAACTGGATAAAGGCGATGTTGCCGAAGCAAAACTCATCAGCGCCGACATCAAGCAAAACCTTGAAAAAATTCATCACCATGGCAAACGTGCGGACTTCATTGTAAAAGGCATGCTGGAACATAGCCGCGCCAGTACCGGTGAAAGGCAATCAACTAATATCAATTCTTTGGCGGATGAATTCCTGAAGCTTTCCTACCATGGCCTAAGGGCAAAAGACAAAAGTTTTAACGCCGAACTGGTGACTAATTTTGATACGTCGATACCCAGGCTGAACATCGTGCAGCAAGATATTGGCCGGGTACTGGTTAATCTTTACAATAATGCTTTTTATGCCGTCAATCAAAAGGCTAAAATGGCTGGGACGGATTATAAACCGGAAGTTGAGGTGAGCACAGTGGCAAAGGGTGACACGATTGAAATCAGTGTAAAAGATAACGGCATAGGTATCCCCGAAGCCATCAAAGAGAAGATCATGCAGCCATTTTTCACCACCAAACCAACCGGTGAAGGCACTGGCCTGGGTTTGAGCTTAACTTATGACATGGTAGTAAAGGGGCATGGGGGGGGGTATACAGGTTAACAGTGTTGAGGGGGAGGGCTCGGAGTTTATCATTTCGCTGCCACTATAAAACCTATGTCATTGCTGTAAGGGAACCGACGAAGCAACCTCGCCGCCATGCATTAGCAATAGTGGATAGCGACGAGGTTGCTTCGCTGCACGAGCCCTTGCTACAACCCGCCCGCAACGGCATAGTTTATTAGTTTGCTCACCTGCCAACTTAATCAACATAATCAACCACTTAACTTAATCAACTCAATCCAAATGAGTACATTAGCACTACTCAATACCCCCTCACAATGAAAAGAGCCGTTACCCTTACCCTGTTGTTGTTTACCTTTTTTACCGCTGCCGCGCAGCGAAAACAAATTGACAGCCTCAAAAAGCTGCTCGCCGCAGCACCCGAGGACACTACCAAAGCCTTGTTATATGGCAAGCTTGGCGGCCTTTATCTCGATTCAAAACCCGACAGCGCCATGTTGTTCTCCCGGCAGGAGGAACAGCTTTCGCGCAAGCTCAACTTTTTGAGAGGGGAAGCAAGCGCAATAAACAATGAGGGGAATGTATTTGGCGTGACAGGCAATTACCCTAAAGCGCTAAGTTTTTACCTGGCGGCATTAAAGATCGACGAAAAACGCAATAAGCCCCGGGCAATTGCAGCTGTTTTGTCGAACATCGGAGCTTTTTATGGTGAGGAAGGCGATTACCGGCAAGGCATTAATTATTACCTGAGGGCAAAAAAACTGGCGGAAAGTGTGCATGCCGATCAGACACTTTCCGTCGAACTGCTCGACCTGGGCGATAGTTACGAAAAACTGGATATCCTGGATTCAGCCCTGGCATATACCCAAGAGGGATATTCAATGAGTGTTAAAATCAAAGACGCTGATCTGACAGGCGCCGCGCTGAACAACCTGGGTAATATTTATGTTAAAATGCATAAGCCTGGCCTGGCCCTGTATAATTACCGTAAAGGGATACCTTATCTCGTACAGGCAGGCGACGACGACGCCATCTGCGTAACCACGCTCGGTATGGCCAAAATATTCCGGCAGCAGGGGCAGCAGGATTCCGCCATGTATTATGCCCGCCGGTCCATCGCTGCGGGATGGCACGGCGGGTTTACGCCACGGGTATTAGCCGCCAGCCAGTTTTTATCAACCTACTTTAAGGAACAGGGCCGTTTAGACAGCGCTTACCATTACCTGGAAGTGTCGGTTACGGCCAAAGACAGCCTCTACAGCCAGGAAAAGACCCGGGCGGTGCAAAACCTCAGCTTCGCCGAGCGCCAGCGGCAGGAAGATATCGCCGAGCAGGGCGCTTCGAACCGCGCCGCCATACGGTTTTACCTGCTGATGGCCGTTATCGTGTTTTTGGTGGTGATGGCCGTAGTGTTCTGGCGCAACAATCGCAGGAAAGAGAAAGCCAACCGGCTGCTAAGCAAACAAAAACAGGAGATAGAAGAACAACGCGACCAAACCAACAAAGCCCTGGCCGAATTGAAGTTAACCCAAAATCAACTGGTGCAATCGGCCAAGATGGCCTCGCTGGGTGAGCTTACCGCAGGTATAGCGCACGAGATACAGAACCCGTTGAACTTCGTCAATAATTTTTCGGAAGTAAGCGTGGAATTACTGGATGAAATGGACGGGGAACTGGATAAAGGCGACATTCAGGAAGCAAAAGCCATTGGCACCGATCTGAAGCAAAACCTGCAAAAGATACAACACCACGGCAAACGCGCCGATTTTATTGTAAAAGGCATGCTGGAGCACAGCCGCACCAATACCGGCGAAAAACAGTTAACAGATATGAATGTGCTGTGCGATGAGTTTTTAAAACTGTCGTACCACGGCTTGCGGGCAAAGGATAAATCGTTCAATGCGGAGATGGTTACCCATTTTGATTCGAAATTGCCTAAGATAAACGTATCGCAGCAGGATATGGGCCGGGTGATGTTGAACCTGTTTAACAATGCTTTTTATGCGGTGAATCAAAAGTTGAAGACGGCGGGAGCGGACTATAAGCCGGAAGTGACGGTAACCACCTTTACACCTCCGCCCGGAGGCGGAGGCTGGGGGGGTAAAGTAAAGGATAATGGTGTGGGCATACCTGACGCAATAAAAGACAAGATCATGCAGCCATTCTTCACCACCAAACCAACAGGCGAAGGCACGGGTTTAGGTTTGAGTTTAACTTACGATATGGTGGTGAAGGGGCATGGTGGGAGCATACAGGTGGATAGCCTTGAAGGTGAAGGCTCGGAGTTTACGATAATATTGCCGGCTAACTAACAAAGTAAACAGGCCGCCGAGAAAAATGCGGGCTAAGGTGATAAAATCCTTAGTTTAGATTTTACATAGTCACACGCTAAATACTTATTATGATAATAAACAAAAGTCGGCTTCTGTTAATCTTTGTCGTTATCGGAATCGCATTTACATCCTGTGTCGGCGGTTCCGGCAACGATGCTGCGCCGGGCCCACCGGGCGAAACGCCCCCGGTAATACAGCCCCTGATGCTCAGCAAACCTAAAAAGCTCGCCTGGGCAACGGTTAAGCCGGTAGCCATAAAGCCGTCCGTCACCCGGCTGGACTGGGGAAAACTGCCCCAACAAGCAATGGATACGACCGGGTTTAAGCCCTTTAAATACCCTGTGCAGGAAGGCAAATTCAACTATAGCGCATTGCCTTCTAAAGCGCTCGATATTGATAAACTTCCATCGCATCCGCTGAAATTTAAAAGCTATGCGTTGCCGCCGCCTAAACTGGTAAAGGGCGCGAAGCCCGAACTGAAAAACGGCAATTTATACCTGCTTGGCGTTAACGACGATGAATCTGTATCAGGCACCGAGGTAACCCGTTTGCTTCGTGACAAGGAGGGCTTTTTGTGGATGGCTTGTACCTACGGCCTTTACCGTTTTGACGGCGAAAACCTGGTGGCGTTTTTATCCTTCCCTGTTGAAACGTATGATTACGGTATGGTGCAGGATAGCCTGGGGAATATTTGGATGCCGAATCAGGGCAGCCCGTTAATGGTATTGGATCCTAAAGCTGGAATTTTAAAAAAAGCGGATCCCAACCAGAATCTTGATGACTTGACCCATTTAATGGTCGACAGCCGGCAGCGGATATGGACGACCGGCCAAAACGGTGAAGTGAACATTATCGATCCCAATACACAAACGGTTAAAACAATTAACAGCAAAAACGGCCTGTTTACTGCCAACCGGACGGCCGGGATAGGGCAGGACAAAAGCGGAAAGATATGGGTGAGTGCCGGCGGCGGCGGCATGTATATACTCGACCCCGAAAATAAGATCATAAAACATCTGGACCAGGCCCATGGCTTACTATCCGACAGGTTGAACAATATCCTTTTTGATAACAGCGGGCGTTTATGGGTGGGGATGTTTGGAGGCACAATACAAGTGATCGATCCTCAAAGTGAGACCATTCAAACCATCCGCGAATTACAATCAAACGCACAGGGGGTGTTTGTTGCCAGCCTATTGCAGGATGACGAGCGAAGGGTTTGGATAGGCACAACGGCCAATGGCGTAACGGTCATCGACCTGGAAAAACGGCTGGTTATGCACCTCACTAAAAATAACGGGCTGGCTGCAAACGGCGTACTCGATATCCGGCAGGACGATAAAGGCCAGGTGTGGATAGCGACCGGTTTGGGCTTAAATATGATAGCCGCAACAAAGGGCATTCTGGCACATACCGGTGGTAATTATGTAAGCAATTTAATGGAAGACGGCCGGGGTTTGATTTGGAAAGCGACACTCGGAAGTGGCATAGACATACTTGACCGGAAGATGCAGACCAGCCGGCATTTGGGTACTAAAGAAGGGCTCATGAGCGACACGGTTTATTTTGTTGAGCAAACAAACCAGGGCATTTTTATATCCACCGGTAAGAGTTTGGAAATAGTGGACACGGTGAAAAAAACCATTAACCATCTCAAAAGCAATTACAGCAATATTTTGTTTGACAAGGCCGGCCGCATTTGGTATTTGGACGAGAGCGAGACGGGAATAAATTTATACGACTCGCAAAAGCAAACCGTTAGTCATTTTGGCAAAGAGATGCTGCAGTTCGATAACGCGGCTATTTACTTTATGTGCATGGATGCGCGGGGGCGTATTTGGCTGAGTAATAGCTTTGCCGAAGTGGCGGTTATCGATCCGGATGCCGGCACGATCCAATTCCTGGCAAATATAAAACGTGGCCGGAAGAATAGCTCGGTGTTCTTTTTGCCCGACGATAAAGGAAATATATGGATCGGCACGGATAAAGGAATTTATATAGCCGACCTTAAAAATCGGGATGTCGTTCATTTCTCCACAACGCAAGGGCTTATCAATAATAAAGTATTATCGATGGAACAATACAGGGGAAACGTTTATGCCGGTACCAGCGTGGGTGTAAGCGTAATTACTCCCCCGGCGGAAAGTGTCAGCGCAAAAAAAACCTGGCACACCGTATCCTATGTCATCGCTAAACAAGATGCAAATAGTTACAACAGCGACCTGGTGACAAAAGACGGCTTCTATTGGTCGGGTGATAAAGGTATAACGGCGTTTGATCTGGCCAAAAAAGGCTCATCCGAATCCCGTCCCTATGTTAAAGGGTTGAGTTTGTATGATCACCCGATAAATTTTTATGTCAAAAAGGGGGTCAATTCTTCTCCGTCCGATACGTTGTGGCGGCAAAACGGGGAAACCTATTTCGCAAACGGCGAAACGCCGGCAAATACCAGCTATGCTTTTCAAAGCGGCTTGAGGTGGGAGGGCGTTGCGGGATCCAATAACATACCTGTCGGCCTGCAAATGCCTTATAACCAAAATTTTATTCATTTTCATTACGGCAATTTAAATTTAACCCCGCACGACACCACCCGTTACCGGTATATGCTGAACGGGGTTGACAAAAACTGGAGCGATATCACAACGGACACCACCACGGTGAACTATATGAACTTGCAGCCTGGCAATTACACTTTCGAAGTGATTAGCAAAAGTCCGGATAATAAATGGAACCGGCCTTCGGCCTTTAGTTTCACCATTAGTCCGCCATGGTGGCAAACGTGGTGGGCTTATGTCATCTATGTGTTCGCTTTTGCAGGCGCAATATGGGGTTTTGTGCACTATCGCTCACTTCAACTGGTAAAAGAAAAACGTGTGCTTGAAAATAAAGTACGGCAGGCCACCGAAGAAATAGTGGAGCAAAAGGAAGAAATAGCGGCCCAGCGAGATTCCCTGGAAACCCAGCGGAATAACCTGGAAAAAACACTGGTTGAATTAAAGGCCACGCAAACCCAGCTTATCCAGTCCGAAAAAATGGCATCGTTGGGTGAACTTACCGCAGGCATAGCCCACGAGATACAAAACCCGTTGAACTTCGTCAACAATTTCTCCGAAGTAAGCGTGGAACTACTGGACGAAATGGACGAGGAACTGGATAAAGGCGATATACAGGAAGCGAAAGCCATTGGCGCCGATCTGAAACAAAACCTGCAAAAGATAAAGCACCACGGCAAACGCGCCGATTTTATTGTAAAAGGCATGTTGGAGCACAGCCGCACCAATACCGGCGAGAAACAGTTAACCGATATGAATGTGCTTTGCGACGAGTTTTTAAAGCTATCCTACCACGGATTGCGGGCAAAGGATAAATCCTTCAACGCCGAAATGGTTACCCATTTTGATCCAAAGCTGCCAAAAGTAAACGTATCGCAGCAGGATATGGGCCGGGTGATGCTCAACCTGTTTAATAATGCATTTTATGCGGTGAATCAGAAGTTGAAGACTGCGGCAGCTGGTTACAAACCGGAAGTTTCGGTGATCACATCAACGAAAAACGGGCAGGTGGTGATTAAGGTAAAGGATAATGGTGTGGGCATACCCGATGCTATAAAAGACAAGATCATGCAACCATTCTTCACCACCAAACCTACGGGCGAAGGAACCGGCTTAGGTTTATCACTGACTTATGATATGGTGGTAAAGGGGCATGGGGGCAGTATCAGCGTAGACACCAAAGAAGGCAGCTATACCGAATTTACCGTATCGCTGCCTGTATTATAATATTATTTTGATAAATTTATCGTAAGGCTAATTATTTATAAATTAAGCCTTTGCTTTCACTTGCCCTTACTACCCTGATCAATTATGAAGAAACTCATCATATTGCTTGCGTTTGCCCTATCCGCAGGCACATGCCTCGCCCAAAACGACTTTGCCCATGCGGCAATGGACTCGCTCCAAAAAATACTTTACCGGCAAAAAACGCCGAAAGACAGCCTGTTCATTTTGCAAAAACTGGTGGATTTTACGCCCATCCGCCAGGATGAAACATCGGGCTTTCCCGACCATGTCGGCATGCTGCTTAAACTCAACAAGCAATTAAAATTGATCGACCCGGCGCCCTACCTGTTGATACAGCAGGGAAACGTGTATTGGGCCAAACGGCAATACGCACAATCGCTGAAGAGCTTGCAGGACGCCGTTACGCTTTTCGACAAACAGCACAAGGCGATCTTTCCGCTGCTGATCAATATACGCATACTTTATAATTATTTAAACACACAGGAGGACCGGCTGAAATACTATCAGCAAAAACTGGAGTATTACCAGGTAAACGGGCCTTACCAAAATACCGCTCCCTGTTACCATGGCATTGCAGGTTATTATTTATTTAGGGGCGCCTATAACCAGGCGATCAATAATTATATGAAAGGCGGCGAGATTTTCCGCAAGTTTAACCCGCATTTCTACGCCAATATTTTATACGTCATCGGCAATACGTATAATCAATGGGGTAACTACGACAAAGCGCTTTATTATTGCCGCCAGTCGCTTCCATTGGCGCAAAAATTGAAAGATACCAGCGGTATCAATTATTGCTATTTCATCTTTAGCGAGATTTCGAACAGCACCGGGAAATATAATGATGCGCTCGCCCAGGTCAACGAGAGCATCCGTTTCATGAGCAAAACCATGTCGCAGCGGGTGGTGGCCATCATTACCTTAAAAGCAGGTATCTATCTGAAATTAAACCAACCCGACCTCGCCCTCCCCTTGCTGAACCGGGCGCAAAAACTGACGGACTCTGCCGGGTACAAAACCGTGAGTTCGGTTGGCTATACCGAGATCGATTATGATTATTATGAGTATTACATGGCCAAAGGCAATACAGCGCAGGCTGAAAAGTCACTTTTGATAGCCAGTCAAAAAGCCACGAACGAAAAGGGTGTGCCCATACAATTGAAATACCTGCGCGAGCTGGGCTATTTTTACCAGCGGCACAATCAGCCTCAAAAATCGGAACAATATTTTGAAGACTATTTTAAAGTATATGACGCACTGGAACAGGGCCGGCACGAATTTAAAGTGGCCGAATACGAGATTGACCAGAACGACCGGCTCCAGCGCGAACACATCGACCAGTTAAAACAGGAAAAAGCCACCCAGAATGTGCTGTTATGGAGTTCGCTCGTGGTGTTTCTGTTAATATCCGCTTCGCTGGTTTTTATCTACCGGCAATTGCAGGTCAACAAAAAAACGCTGCGCAGCCTGCGCGAAACGCAACGACAGCTTATTCAATCCGAAAAAATGGCGTCACTGGGAGAACTCACGGCCGGCATAGCCCACGAGATACAAAACCCGCTCAATTTTGTCAATAATTTTTCGGAAGTAAACCGGGAACTGCTGGAAGAGCTGAAAGCTGAAAGCGAAAAGCCAAAAGCAGAAAAAGACGAGGCTTTGCAAAATGAGCTGATAAACGATCTGATAGAAAACGAGCAAAAAATAAACCACCACGGCAAACGTGCAGATGCGATTGTAAAAGGCATGCTGCAGCACAGCCAGGTTGGCGCCGGCACCAAAGAGCCTACTAATCTTAACGCACTGGCGGATGAATGTATGCGGCTGGCCTATCACGGTTTAAGGGCGAAGGACAAATCATTTAACGCCGAGTTGATAACACACCGGGACGAAACATTGCCGCCGGTAAATGTGATACCGCAGGATATAGTGAGGGTGATGCTGAACTTGTTTAACAATGCTTTTTACGCTGTAAATCAGAAGCTGAAAACTGCGGCCGGAGACTATAAACCAGAAGTTTCGTTGACGACGTCGATGGAAATCGGGCAGGTGGTCATCAAAGTAAAAGATAATGGCATTGGCATCCCCGACGCGATAAAAGATAAAATTATGCAGCCATTCTTCACTACCAAGCCAACGGGCGAAGGTACAGGATTGGGGTTAAGTTTAACTTATGATATGGTAGTTAAGGGGCATGGCGGAAGCGTACAAGTTAACAGTATTGAGGGCGAAGGCTCGGAGTTTATTGTTAAATTGCCTGTTAATTAAAGACTTACGAAGTTTACAAAACTTCGTAAGTCTGCAAAGCTGAGGGGGAAGGTTCAGTGTTTTTTATAACCATTCCAATTATTTAAACGAGATGAAAAGTCAAAGCGACAAACAACAAGGATCACGGATCGCCGAACTGGAAAAGGAGCTAGAGATTGAAGCGTCGCTGGAGCGGGTACGGGCGCAGGCCATGCGCATGACCCGGCCTGATGAACTGCTGGGAATTTGCGAAATTTTGTTCACCGAGCTTGAAAAGCTTGGCTTCAATGAGATCAGAAATTCACAGATATTTATTTACAATGATCACAAAGGGTCGTTCATGAATTATGGCTTTTCAGTATATGAAGGCGCCGCTATTGCCGAGATATATTATACCAGTCATCCTAAAGTTAACGCTTTTGTTACCGCTGTCAGAAAAACGAACGATGCATTTGCAGAACTGGCCATAAGCGGGGATGAATTGAAGGCATGGAGGGACTATAGAATAGAAAATGGTGAACCGGATGACCCGCGCCTTGCACATATCGATACCCTGTATTACTATTTTTATTCAATTGGCGCGGGGGCGATTGGCATCTCAAACTTTGAATCAATTTCTGCCGCGCAACTGGAGGTACTGAAACGGTTCCGTAATGTTTTCGACTTCGCTTACCGCAGGTACACCGACGTATCACAGGCCGAAGCACAGGCCCGCGAAGCGCAAATTGAACTTGGGTTAGAACGTGTCCGTTCCCGCGCAATGGCCATGCACAAAACAGATGAATTGAGGGGTGCGGCGGAGTTACTGTACAAAGAGCTTGTCGGCTTGGGTATCGGAAGTATTACCGTTTGCTATGTACTGGTTAACGAAAAGGACAAAACCGGTGCGTATTACGGTGCCAACCCTATAGATGGTAAAATACCGTCTCAACCCACGATAATGCCGCACACCGAAACAAAAGTGATGCGGGCACTGTGGGCGAGTTGGCTGAAGCAGGAACCTGTTCACTTTATAGTGCTTGATCCGAAAGCTTCTTTAGCACATCAAACCTATATAGGGAAACTGATTGCCGCTCAAGGCAATATACCGGGATTTACCGCCGAAGGCTTCCTTTCCGTATCGCCTGAAAGGGTGCATATTTACTCGCTAAACTTTAAGCAGGGCTATTTATTCCTGGTGGGCGGGGCGCCGTTGCCTGCTGCCGACGTTGACATATTAACCCGCTTTACCAAAGTATTTGAGCTGACCTACACCCGCTTCCTCGATCTGAAAAATGCGGAAGCCCAGACGCGCGAAGCACAAATTGAACTGGCGCTGGAAAGGGTGCGGGCAAAAACCATGGCTATGCACAACAGCGAGGACGTGGGCGCTACCGTTGCCACCATGTTTGATGAACTGGTGAAGCTTGGCGTAGACAAAACAATGCGTTTTGGCGTAGGCATCATACACAATTCGAAAGAATTTGAAGTGTGGACAGCATCTACCAAAACAACCGGGGAAGTGGTTTTGAACATTGGAACGATTGACATGATGACACATCCGTTAATGGAAGGTTTATACTATGAATGGAAAGCGAAGAAGGATCATTACACCTACCTGTTGCTTGGTGAAGAAGTAAAAAATTACTATAAGGCCATTAATGATACAAACTGTTATACCGTAAAATTTGATATCGATGCGCTGCCGTCAAAGCAAATCAGTAATTGTTTTATCTTCCCCGAAGGTGCACTGTACACGTTTTCGCCTGAACCGTTAACCCAGGAGGCGTCAAAAATTGCCACAAGGTTTGCGAGCGTTTTTAGCCAAACCTACCGGCGCTACCGCGACTTGCAAATAGCCGAAACCCAGGCCCGCGAAGCCCAAATTCAACTGGCGCTCGAACGCGTGCGCGCACGTACCATGGCCATGCAGCATAGCGATGAACTGGCTGAAACAGCATATATCCTTTTCCAGCAGTTCAGGGACTTAGGCGAAAACCCCGACCAGGCCACCATTGGCATCATCAACGAGGCGGACGGCGTAATTGAATATTGGGTTACCCTGTACGGCAGCCAGGCTAACCGCGTGTTTAAATTCCCGATAGATGAATCAAACGTCACCCACAAAATTTATAAAGCCTGGAAAGCGCACCACAAGTCGCTGGTGATCGACCTGAGCGGAAAAGCACTTCACGATTTCTCTAAATTCAGGGAAAGTATGGGCGGTGCGGGGTATAACCCTGAGGAAAAGCGCCGTATCATCAACGTTGCCTTTTTTTCCAAGGGGTTGATCAATGTGCAATCGACTGTCGAGCGCTCCGTAGAAAGCCTGCGGCTGCTGGAAAGGTTTGCCAATGTATTTGAAGGCACTTATACCCGTTTTCTCGACCTTAAAAAAGCCGAGGCACAGGCAAGAGAAGCACAAATTGAACTGGCCCTGGAGCGGGTCCGTGCAAGGGCCATGGCGATGCGCGACTCTAAAGAATTAAGTGACATGGTTAGCACCGTTTTCGATGAACTAACCAAACTTGATTTTGCCCTTACCCGTTGTGCCATTGTTATTGCGGATGCTGATTCGTCAGGCCGGATGATCTGGATGGCAAATTCCGAAGCCGGCCAACCTCCTATTTCTTTTTACAGGAAATCACTTGATCATCCCTACCCAAATGCTGCGAATGAGGAGTGGAAAAAAAGGACCCCGAAATGGGTGTATCACTTAAAAGGGGCCGAAAAAAAAGCAATGGATGATTATTACGCTAATAGCGAGGAAGTTGCGCATATGCCCAGCGCAATAAGACAGGCGATGGACATGCCCGAAAGTATTATTTTATCACATTCATTTAACAACTTTGGGTACTTACGCGCTGATAGTTTAGAACCTTTATCGGAAGCAAACCTCGACATACTTTATCGTTTTGCGAAAGTATTTGATTTGGGTTATACCCGTTTTACTGATATTAAGCAAGCAGAGGCACAGGCCCGCGAAGCGCAAATTGAACTGGCACTGGAGCGTGTGCGCGCCAAAACCATGGCCATGCAGCATAGCAATGAGTTGCTGGAAACATCTCAGGTGGTGTTTCAGCAGTTAAGGGATTTGGGCGAAACGGCAGATCAGATCGGCATTGCCATTGTGAAGGAAGACGAAGGGGTGTTTGATCTCTTTGCAACGCTTTACGGTACACAGATGGTGCGGGTGTTCCAACCCAAAATTGACGACCACTTTATAATGGGCAGGGTTTACAAAAACTGGAAGGCCCATAAAAAATCTTTTGTTGTTGAATTGGGAGGTGAGGAATTGCAACAGTACAATATTTTGCGCAACCAGTTGGGGGGCCAAAATTATTATAACGAAAACATAGGGCTGGATGACCGCTGGATCGTGTTCTGCGCCGGTTTTTCCAAAGGCATATTGTCTTTTTCCTCCTCCACAGAACCAACAAGGGAGGCCGCCCAGTTATTGGAGCGCTTTGCCCAGGTATTTGAACAAACTTATACCCGTTTTCTCGACCTCAAAAAAGCCGAGGCCCAGGCCCGCGAGTCACAAATTCAACTGGCGCTGGAAAGGGTTAGGGCCAGGACGATGGCCATGCAGCAATCAACCGAACTGGCCGAAACGGCATCGCTGGTTTCGCAGCAATTGCACGCGTTGGGCTTGTCATTTTCAAGGGTTGGGTTCTATATCTGGCAAAAGGATACCGGCCTGGTTGAAGGCTGGACAAGCAACGGCAATTTTGACGGACTTTTACCGCCGCTGTTGCTGCCCTACATGGAAGACGACGGTCACCGGGGTATTTTTGAAGCCGCGCAAAGAGGCGAACATAGTTATGAGCAGGTATTAGGCGGTGATGAGCTTAAAAGCCATTACGAATGGTTGCTTTCGCAGCCTTCGGTATGGGGTACGCTCAAACAAACCGGCGATGACGCCTTTGTCCCAATGCCGATCCAATATAAGTACGCCGGTATTTTTAAACAGGGCTATTTGATGCTGATGGCAACGGAACCGCTACCTGAGGCGGGCAATTTGCTTGAACGCTTTGCGCTGGTGTTTGAGCAAACCTACACCCGCTTCCTCGACCTGAAACAAGCCGAAGAACAGGCCCGCGAAGCACAAATAGAGTTAGGCCTTGAACGCGTGCGCGCAAGGGCCATGGCCATGCAAAATTCAGGTGAAATAAATGACTTGATCGGCGCTGTATTTTATGAGCTTACAAAGCTTGATCTGATTGTTACCCGTTGCCGCCTCTGGATTTTTGATCCGGCCTCGTTATCTTGTATGACCTGGCAAGCCAACCAGGAAACGCCTGCGCACCCACTTGGTTCTTTTATAAAATATAATGAGCAGCCTTTTTACCTGGCCATCCTAAATGCATGGAAGGAAGGAAGTTTGAAATTGGTATACGAACTAAAGGGCGGTGAAAAAAAATCATGGGACGAATTTTTGTTTAATGAAACAGAATTTTCGCGTTTGCCCGAAGTTGTAAAAGAGGGAATGCGGTCGCCGGAGCGTGTACTGTTATCGGCCTCATTCGGCAATTTTGGCGCTATGCAAACGGGGAGCCTTGATCCGCTGTCGGATAAACAGATGGAGATACTATCAAGGTTTGTAAAAGTGTTTGACATGAGTTATACCCGGTTCAATGACCTTAAACAGGCGGAGGCACAATCCCGCGAAGCACAAATTCAATTGGCGTTGGAGCGGGTAAGGGCGAGAACAATGGCCATGCAAAAAAGCGATGAGCTGGTCGAAACTGCTATGACTCTTTTTCAGCAATTCAGCGATTTAGGTGTTAAGCCCGAACGAATTTTTATTGGCGATATGGATGAGAATACCCGGATGATTGAGTTTTGGGGAACAGACCTGGGCGGTGAGCACCCGAGGTTTGAAGTTAATGCGGATGCAACAATTGGTTTCAGTCAAATTTACAAAGCCTGGAAGGCGAAGAAAAAGGCACATACGGTGATTATGAAAGGCCAGGAACTGGCTGATCATGTACGCTATGTACAGGATGTATTACACATGCCAATGCAACCAGAATTAGTACAGCGGCAAAGAATTATGTATAGCGCCTTTTTCTCAAAAGGCTTGCTCATGATTGTAACGCCTGAAATTCAGTCCAATGAAACACTTGGCATATTAGAAAGATTTGCCGGGGTTTTCGATGGTACGTATACCCGCTTCCTCGATCTGCAAAAAGCCGAGGCGCAAGCCAGGGAATCTCAAATTCAATTGGCGCTGGAAAGGGTTAGGGCGCGCACCATGGCGATGCAAAAAAGTGAGGAACTTGCCGAAACTGCGTCTGTTCTTTTCCAGCAGTTGCTTAACCTGGGCATAAGGTCCGAAAGGACAATTATTGGTATACCGAACGAGGACACGCGCAAGATAGAATTTTGGGGTACAGAGCAGGGCGGCAATCAAATAAACACAAGGTTTGAATATGAAGCGGACGCGACTTATGCCTTCAGAGAGATATATAAGGCCTGGCAGGAGAAAAGAAATGAGCTTACAGTGATCTTAAAGGGCAAAAACCTCGAAGAGCACGTCAATTACGTCCGTAATGTTTTACATATGCCCTTGTTGGCTGACTTAGTGCAGAAGCAGCGGATGCTATACAATGCATTTTTCTCAAAGGGCTGGCTCGAGATCGTAACCCCGGACACACAGTCAAAGGAAACACTCGATATTTTACAGCGGTTCGCCGGGGTTTTCGATGGTACCTATACCCGCTTCCTCGATCTGCAAAAAGCAGAAGCACAGGCGCGCGAGGCGAAGATTGTAGCCGCGCTGGAAAGGATCCGTTCGAGGTCGCTGGCCATGTTTAAGACGGACGACCTCCGGGATGTATTAAGCGTTGTATTTGAACAAATGCAGGGGTTGAGTGTTGATATGGGCTTTGCATCGGTGAACATTTATATATTTGAAGAAGGCACCAGGAACCACATCATGTGGGCGCGCATGCCGGATGGCGTAACACCGATGCGCGTGCCTTATGTTGAAGACCCGATCATATCCGACCTGTTTGATGCCAAAGAAAGCGGGGTCGATTATTTTGAAAAGGCATATTCGGTTGAAGAGAAAAACGCATGTGCCGAAAAACTCTTTGAGCTTAGCGATTACAAATATCTCCCCAAAGAAATTAAAACCGCCATGGTAGAAGCCCCCGGCTATGCAATGGCGATGGCCCTTGCAAAAAATTCAGGTATCTGCGTGCCCAGTTTTGTGGGTAAATATCCTTCGGCGGAAGATGTTGAGGTGATGAAACGGGTGGCAAGGGTTTTTGAGCAATCCTATATCCGTTTCCTCGACCTGCAAAGAGCCGAAGCGCAGGCGCGCGAGGCGCAGATAGAAGCCTCGCTGGAGCGTGTGCGCGGCAAAGCCATGGCCATGCGCAACTCCGGCGATCTTTCAGCCGCCGCCAGTACCGTGTTTACCGAATTGCGTAACCTGGGGATTAACCCCATCAGGTCGGGTGTTGGCTTGTTAACGGCAGACAGCCGTAAGGCAAAGATCTATTCAAACACTTCGACCCAAACGGCTGCCGACCTTGCTTTAATGGGCGAAGTGACCTTAGCAGGTCATCCCGTATTTGAACAGCAATACCAATCGTGGCTGAGCCAGGATAATTATTTTGTCGCCCTTGGCGGGAAAGAGCTGGCGTCGTACTACAAAATCCTATCCGCAGGTTTAAATGCCGATCTGGATATCAGCGTTAAAATACACCAAAAAGAGTTCGGCCACTGGTTTATGTTCTCCGAAGGGTTTTTATATGCCTGGTCGGATAAGGAATATACCGATGCCGAGATGAAGATACTGGAGCGGTTTAAAAATGTTATAGAATTGACCTTCCGCCGGTACATCGAGCTGCAAAAATCGGAAACGCAAGCCCGCGACGCCGTGAGGCAGGCCTCGCTCGACCGGGTGCGCGCCGAGATCGCTTCCATGCGCACCGTCAGCGACCTTGACCGCATCACACCATTGATCTGGAATGAGCTCACCATTTTAGGCGTGCCTTTTATCCGCTGTGGGGTGTTCATCATGGACGAACCGCAGCAGCTGATCCACACCTATCTATCCACCCCGGATGGCAAGGCGATCGCGGCATTTCAGCTGCACTTTAATTCGGATACCGGCAATGGGGTTAACCAAACCGCTTTGCGCGGCTGGCGCGAAAAACAAGTGGTAACCCTGCATTGGACGGAAGAAGAATTTAAAAACTTTTCGCATGCGCTGGTTGAACAGGGCGAAATAGCATCCGAGGAAGGCTACCTTACCGAGCGCCCGCCCAGCGGCCTCGACCTGCATTTCTTCCCCTTTTTACAGGGGATGCTATATGCCGGGAATACCGAACCGCTCAGCGAGGATGACAAGGATTTGGTGCAATCGCTGGCGGACGCTTTCTCTACCGCCTACGCCCGTTACGAAGACTTTAACCGGCTGGAATTAGCAAAACAGGAAGTTGAGCGCACCTTAATCGACCTGAAGGCTGCTCAAACGCGCTTGATCCAGTCGGAAAAAATGGCATCGCTGGGTGAGCTGACCGCGGGCATTGCGCATGAAATACAAAACCCGCTGAATTTTGTAAACAATTTCTCGGAAGTGAACCAGGAGATGATCGACGAACTGGAAGAGGAGTTGAATGCCGGCAATATTGAAGAAGCCCTCGCCCTTGCCGCCGACATTAAACAAAACGAGCAAAAGATAAACCACCACGGCAAACGCGCCGACGGCATTGTAAAAGGCATGCTGCAGCATAGCCGCACCACCGGCGGCGAAAAGCTGCCCACCAATATCAATTCCGTGGCAGAGGAATACATGCGCCTCTCCTACCACGGCCTGCGGGCAAAGGATAAAAGCTTCAACGCCGAAATGGTGATGCATTTTGACCCTGACCTGCCAAAAATCCAAGCCGTGGGGCAGGACATCGGCCGGGTAATGCTCAACCTGTTTAATAATGCTTTTTATGCGGTGAATCAAAAGAAGAAAACCGTCGGATCGGGGTATAATCCTGAAGTATCGGTGAGCACTTCGGCAGAAGACGGGCAGATCATCATCAAAGTAAAAGACAATGGCGTAGGTATGCCCGACCAGGTTAAGGAAAAGATCATGCAGCCCTTTTTTACAACCAAACCAACGGGCGAGGGCACGGGATTAGGTTTGAGTTTAACATATGATATGGTGGTGAAAGGGCATGGGGGCAGCATACAGGTTAACAGTGCTGAGGGCGAAGGTTCGGAGTTTATTATCAGTTTACCAACTAGCTAAACAAAACAGCATGAAAAAAGCGTGTTTAAAAATACTATTGCTGCTACTGATCCCCTCATTGGGCATTGCACAGCAAAGCACAATCGACAGTTTAAAAAAGGCCCTTCAAACGACTCATACCGACTCTGCCCGTTTTCCCATAGTATTCATACTTGGATTAAATTATGATGAAACCAACCGGGATACTTCTCTTTACTATTTTGACCGGGCGCTCACAATCGTCAAAAAAAATAACCAGCCGCTTGCCGAAGCGGCCTGCTTATCAATGAAAGGCTACGTCCTGATGCATTTAGGTAAATACCCCGAATCCTTAGGGTGTCTCCAGCAGGCGTCGAAGCTGGCGGAAGATCCTGAAAACGAAAATAAAACCTGGGCTTTGCATTTACCTATCTCCAAAAATACACCGCATAATACCCGCATTGCTATACTTGCTAATATTCACCATAATTATGGCCATTTAATGGGTAATACAAACAATATTGACGAGCAAATAGTGCAATACAAGGAAGCCAAAAAACTCGCCGGCGAAGTAAACGAGAACCAATTGCTGGCTTTGGTAAATATGAATCTTGGGCATGTTTATATTGACTTAAGACGCCTGGATTCTGCTTTAGTTTACGAGCAAGACGCCGAAAGAATAATGAAACGCACCGGCTTTAAAAAATACCTCAGTTATGTTTACCTGGAAACGAGTAATATATATATAAAAAAAAGGAATGCTGCTACGGCGCTTCAATATTTCCACAAAGCTGCAAACGCGGGTATTGAGCAGAAAAACTTTGCAGCAGTGGGTCTCTGTTATCGCGACCTGGCCAACTATTACCTGTCTGAAAAACAAAAGGACTCCAGCCTGTATTACGCAAAAAAAATGCTCGGCATTCTATATGCCATGCGTTCAAAAGACCTTGGCGACGCTTATGCATACCTGTATCAAAGCTATAAACTGGCCGGCAAAACCGACAGCGCCTATAAGTACCAGGGCCTTGCGCTAACGGCAAAAGACAGCAGCTTTAAAGCAACTGTAAAAAGCCTGGCCGACTTTCAGAAACTGTCATTCCAGGCGCAGATCCATGCGGAGGAACTGGAAAAAGAGCAGGCGGCTACTCAAACAAAGATCAGGACCTATGTACTGTTAGCTGGTATTGCAGTATTATTGCTGTTGGCCGGCATATTTTACCGTAACAACAGGCAAAAGCAAAAAGTGAACAATTTGCTGTCCCAGCAAAAAGAGGAGATCGCATCGCAGCGCGATAACCTCGAAAATACGCTTAGTGATTTAAAAGCAACCCAAACCCAGCTCATTCAATCCGAAAAAATGGCATCGCTTGGTGAGTTGACGGCGGGTATTGCCCATGAAATACAAAACCCGCTGAACTTTGTGAATAATTTTTCGGAAGTAAACAAAGAGTTGCTTACCGAACTAAAGCATGAACTTGCAGCAAAAAACTATGAAGAAGTAAGTGCTATCGCTGATGATGTTATCGGCAATGAAGAAAAAATAAACCACCACGGCAAACGCGCCGATTTTATTGTAAAAGGCATGCTGGAGCATTCAAGGCAATCGACGGGTCAAAAAGAACTGACCGATATTAACACATTTGCTGACGAGTATTTGCGCCTTGCTTACCACGGGATGCGTGGAAAAGACAAAAATTTTAATGCAGAAATAATAACCAATTTTGAGGAACACAGGCCGGCAACGAAAATAGTTCAACAGGAGATAGGCAGGGCGTTGCTCAATATACTAAACAATGCTTTTTACGCTGTGAGGCAAAAAGCAAAAACCGCCAAACCTGACTATAAACCAACAATTGAAGTAACAACTTGGGTATTTGTGGATGGAATAGGCATAATTATAAAAGATAACGGCATTGGCATCTCCGACGCTATAAAAGACAAAATCATGCAGCCATTCTTTACCACCAAACCAACGGGCGAGGGTACGGGATTGGGTTTGAGCTTAACTTATGATATGGTGGTAAAGGGGCATGGCGGGAGCATAGAAGTAAATACAAAAGAGGGTGAGTTTACAGAGTTTATTGTTAAACTCCCATTTTAGCGTTTATAAAATAGCGGTGAACACCCGATCGCTAAAGGCTGTTTAAAAATGATTTTATAAAGGAATCGTAGAGACGCGATGCATCGCGTCTCTGAACGAATGACCGGATTCGTGATAAATTGAAAAAATATTGGGGTTGGAGACGCGATGCATCGCGTTTCTACGTCGGATAAATAAAAACAACAGGACATTTTTAAACAGCCTCTAAAAGTAATAAACATTTGAATCATCACTTCCGGCTGCTATCGCGTTGCCATCCGCCGAGACGTGCATTGGCCAGCACATATTTTCCGTGCCGTATTTCCAAAGCAGGCGGCCGGCCGAGTCGAAAAAGTAAAAAGTGCCGGGGCTTCCATCCGGATAACCATCCGCAGCGGTTATAAATTGCGCCCTGGCATCCATGGAAGTGCTGTTAGGGCCATGTGCGGTGGGCACGGACCATTGCAAAATACCTGATAAAAAGAAGAATAAGGCTCCTGTTTGACCATTATTTGCAACAACAGATACCGCGGTGCCATCATCGGAAATAGCAACCGACCTGCAACTTTTACAGCCCGTCAGCGCCCCGATCCATGCCGGTGATGGATTGGTTAAAAAACCCGGGATGTTAAAATAGTAAACGTTTCCGTCAGCGCCTCCCGCCACAAACGCTGATCCGCCGAAGGCGACCTCAACCCAGTGAATGCCGCCAGGGCTGGGGAACTTCCAGTATACCGGCGCTGAAAGCACCCCGCCTGTGTTTTGAATTAACATAACGGTTCCTGTACCGCTGCCTGCAGCTATCCAGCAGCCATCACCTGAAATTGCGCAGGAAACCATCCAATCCTGGGGCTGAAGGGCTATCGTTTGGGGAGTGGGGTTCCAGCCGTTTGCGCCGCGCGAAAAAACATATAAAATATTCGCTGCGGCGGCGACAAGAACCGATCCGTCAGCGTTAAAAGTAACCCAGTTTGTTCGCTGCGTAGTTTGGTAATCTAACACCTTAGCCCCTGAATGTGCATCATAAACCGATATAAAGCCTTGGTTGGTCAACGCTAAACCGCCGCTGGCAGCCCAGTTTCCATCGCGCGATACGGCTACCCAGTAAACACCCTCTGTTGCCAGGAATTCATCGCTCCATAACTGGGTCCCATTATTGTTATAGGCGAACACGCCAACGGTGAAAGTGGGTACGGTAGGTTGCATATGACCCGCTAACTTGTAATCATAGTAATAGGTGCCGGCAATTACCACCGAACCATCGCCGGAAATAGCCACCGAATTTATATATTCCGGCGAGTTTGAATTCGGAAACGGACATATTTTCCATACCGGAAAGATATTCGGGTTCGGTGAACCATCGTGTGAAGCAGGTTTTGTTTCCATATATTTAAGGTTTAAGACATTTTTTAATTTAAAAAACACAATATAAACTGTCTAAAAAAATATTGCGCCTTTATTAAAAAAAGACGGCAATGCGTTGATTAAAAACGAATTAATTATTTAGTAAATATATTTAATATTTTAAACATTAAACTTTTTAATGATTTCTTTTTATGTTTAAACATCAATATGAAAAAATTCCTTATCATATCGTTATTGTTCGCCGGTATTGAAACGAATGCGCAGAATTTATATACCGACAGCCTGAAAAAACAGATCGCCCACGTAAAGGAAGATACGGTAAAGGTGAATTTACTTTGCCAGTTAAGCTATAGTTATATATGGTCGTTTGCTGATACGTCCATCATATACGCCCGGCAGGCGCTGCAATTGGCGCGAAAAATAAACTACGAAAAGGGCATAGGCCTGAGCGAGGGCGATATGAGCCTGGCCTTTACCACGCTTGGAAATTACCCGCAGGGACTTGATTATGGCTTCCAGGAGCTTTCACTTTATAAAAAGCTAAATGATCTGCAATATGTAGCTTATGCATATTCCGACATCGGGATGTGTTACCGGGACCAGGGAAGCTATACACTGAGCATAGCTTATTTTCTTGATGCGGCAAAGCTGATCCAAAAATTTCATCCCGATTCATACGATCTGCAGGGCCTTTGGATCATGATAGGATCCGTATATGCAAAAAAAAATCAGACGGATTCCGCTTTGTTTTATGCAAATAAAGGTTATGACGACAAAAAATTGTCAAGTGGCCGCGCGTTTGTTTTTGGGAGTATTTATGAACAGAAAGGAAATTATAAAGCGGCCTTGCAATTTTTTAGAAGGACGGCTTTATTAGCCGACAAGGCAAAATACCGCATAGATAAAGTAGATGCATATAACGGCATTTCGGGTGTGTATTTGAAGGAAGGGCAAGTCGACTCGGCCATTTATTATGCTGAAAAGGCCATTGCGCTAAAATGGGGTAAAGCTTATCCCATAGGCATGCTTGGTTCGTACACGATGCTGACTGACATTTATGAAAAAAAGAGAATTACGGACAGTACGTTAAAATACCTTAAATTAACTTTCAGGTTAAAAGACAGCCTTTTTAGCCAGCAAAAGGAGCGGGAAGTTCAAAATATAGCTTTTAATGACGAACTAAAGCAGCAGGGGCTTTTAAAGCAGCAGGAGGAAGCTAAAAACAGGATAAGATATTATGTGCTGATTGCAGTTTTGATCGGCAGTTTATTGATAGCGGTATTGCAGCGGCGCAATAACCGGCAAAAACAAAAAGCGTACAACATCCTTCGAAAGCAAAAGCAGGAAACGGACTTTCAAAGGGCAAAAGCCGAACAAACCCTGGGGGAACTCAGGGCCACCCAGGGCCAGCTTATCCAATCCGAAAAAATGGCCTCGATGGGTATGCTTACCGCAGGTATTGCCCATGAGATACAAAACCCGTTAAACTTTGTGAACAATTTCTCGCAGGTAAACGGGGAGATGATCGATGAGCTGGAAACCGAATTGCGATCGGGCAACATAGATGAGGCCCTGGCTATTACAGCCGACATCAAACAAAATGAAGAAAAGATAAGCCATCATGGCAAGCGTGCTGAATCGATTGTTAAAGGCATGCTGGAGCATAGCCGAAACAGCACCGGTGAAAAACAACTGACCAACATCAATAAATTATGCGATGAATTTATAAAACTCTCTTATCACGGCCTGCGTGCAAAGGATGAAAACTTTAACGCCGAAATGATCAGCGATTTTGACCCCAACGCGCCCTTGATAAATATAATACCGCAGGATATCGGCAGGGTGCTGCTCAACTTGTTCAACAATGCTTTTTACGCCGTAAATCAAAAAAAGAAAACGGCCGGCGCGGGGTATATCCCCGGGGTATCGGTAACCACATCAACCGAAAACGGACAGGTCATCATCAAAATAAAGGATAATGGCATCGGTATACCTGATGCCATTAAAGACAAGATCATGCAGCCATTTTTTACCACCAAACCAACAGGGGAAGGAACTGGTTTAGGTCTGTCGTTAACCTATGATATGGTAGTAAAAGGCCATGGCGGTAAGCTCCAGATTGACAGTAAAGAAGGCGAATATTCAGTTTTTACCGTTTCGCTGCCCCTTAGTTAGCAAAATATGCCCACCGGTGAATTAATTAATCGGATAATACTTTAATTTAGGGGTTTTACAAAAGTATATGGGCGTTTTTTCTTTCGTCGCGATTTTTATTTTAATCAGGCGGTTAATTGTTGCTTTCAAATTTTCACCGTTGAGGGCTAAATGGATGTCGCAGTTTACGCTGGCCACCTGGATTGATGTTGGCTTGTACCTGGTAGCTGCCTGGAGTTTAGCGGGCGGTGTAGAATTAATTCTCGGCGGTGCGCTCCTGTTAGCGGCGATTGCCTTTGGCGAAAAAGAGCCGGATTTTCAGCCATTCCGCCCGGTGCTTGTGGCGCATTATCCGCTCGCGGGCGTCAGTGTTTTGTCGGGTCTTGTAGAACTGATCGCCAATAAGTTTTACCATAATTACGGAAACTATTTCGTCTTCGCCATTTTAGCGGGCTTCGTCTGGATAATGGCCCGCTGGGCGACTACAAAAAAACAACGTGAGGAATTCAAATTCATCACCCAGCAAAACATTATGCTGGACAAACTGGTGGGAGAGCGCACCGCCGAACTCACCAAACAGAAAGACGAGTTGCAGCACACACTGGATTTGCTGCAAACGACCCAGCAGCAGTTGATCCAGTCGGAAAAACTGGCATCCTTAGGTGAATTGACCGCCGGTATTGCCCACGAGATACAAAACCCGCTAAACTTCGTGAACAACTTTTCGGAGGTGAGCATGGAACTGATCGATGAGATGGAAGCCGAGTTGGCCAAAGGCGATACCGGCGAAGCTAATGCAATCGCGGCCGACATAAAGCAAAATCTCGGGAAGATCATCCACCACGGCAAACGCGCCGACGCCATCGTAAAAGGCATGCTGCAGCACAGCCGCGCCAGCAGCAATACCAAAGAACCTACTGACATTAACAAACTGGCCGACGAATACCTGCGCCTGGCTTACCATGGTTTACGGGCAAAGGACAAAACCTTTAATGCCGAACTGGTGACGAACTTTGGCGAAGGTTTGCCGCTGATCAACATGGTTCCGCAGGATATCGGGAGGGTTTTACTGAATTTATTTAACAACGCCTTTTATGCCGTTCACGCAAAACAGGCCACAGCCGGCGCAGAGTATAAGCCGGTTGTAACGCTAAATACCTTGCAAAAAAACGGCAGTATTATCATCAGCATAGCCGACAATGGCACGGGTATTCCTGAAGAAGTAAAGGATAAAGTGATGCAGCCTTTCTTCACCACCAAACCTACCGGCGAAGGGACTGGGCTGGGTTTATCGCTAAGCTATGATATTGTAGTAAAGGGACATAGCGGAAATATTGAAGTAAAAAGCGAGGAAGGCGAAGGTTCGGAATTTATTGTTACCTTACCGATTATTTGAACTTATTGATGAGAAGGTTACTGGTCATATTGTTATTGCTTGCGGCGATGGGCGCCCGTGCGCAGCAAAAATATGCCGATAGTCTTAAAAATTTGATCAGGGTAGCCAAAAACGATACGACAAAAGCTCAATTAATTCATCAATTATGCTATGCCTACACCTGGACTAATCCTGATTCCTCTATTATTTATTCGCGGCAAAGCTTGCAACTGGCGCGAAAAATTAACTATACCGTAGGCATTGCAGACGGCTTGGGTTCCTTGTGCGACGCGGAAACTGTGTTGGGAAATTATCCGCAGGCGCTGGACTACGGCTTTAAAGCACTTTCGCTTTACAAAAAGCTAAACAATATTGTTGGATGTATATATCAAAACAGCACACTTGCGCTATGTTACCGGGACCAGGGGGATTATAAAACCAGCATGGTTTACGTTCACAATGCATTAAACCTGGCAGCAATAAATCACATTCCTGATAACAAGGTATTAGGATTGTTTGGTGAAATATGTTCGGTTTACGAAAAAAACAACCAGTTGGATTCAGCTTTGTTCTACGCAATTAAATCATCGGAACATCGCAGCGGCGTATTATATGTTTTTGGAAGCATTTACGCGAAAAAAGGAGATGAGAAACTTGCTCTTCAGTACTTTGGAAAAACAATAGCGGATGCCGAAGCCAGTAATATCCAGGTCGATATTGTTGATGCTTATAATGGTATTGCCCGCCTTTATACCGCAAAGGGGGAACCTGATTCCGCCATTTATTATTCCAAAAAAGCTATTGCGTTAAAGTCAGGCAAGACATACCCCTTAGGCCTGTTGGAAACCACCACCATGCTGGCCGATATTTATGAAAAAGAGCACACGCCCGACAGTGCTTATAAATACCTGAAATTAACCATTAGCCTGAAGGACAACCTTTTTAGCCGTCAAAAGGAAAGAGATGTGCAAAACATTGCCTTTAACGAGCAGCTTAACCAGCAGGAACTGGAAAAACAGCAGGAGCAGGCGGCAATCCGGCTTAAAATGTATGTGCTGATATGTGTATTATTAATTATCCTGATCGTTACTTTTTTGCAGTGGCGCAACAGCAGGCACCGCAAGCAGGCCAACCTGCGTTTACAGGAGCAGAAAGAAGAAATTGAAGCGGCGCTTGATCAATTGCAGCTTACCCAAAAGCAGCTTATCCAGTCAGAAAAAATGGCCTCGCTGGGCGAACTTACAGCTGGCATTGCCCACGAGATACAAAACCCCTTGAACTTTGTAAACAATTTTTCGGAGGTGAATATCGAGCTGATCTCCGAAATGCAAACCGAGCTGGAAAGCGGCACAAAAGAAGAAGTGATCGAGATTTTAGAAGACGTAAAACAAAACCTGGAAAAGATAAGCCATCATGGCAAGCGCGCCGATGGCATTGTAAAAGGTATGCTGCAGCATAGCCGGGCCAGCAGCAATATTAAGGAGCCAACCGATATTAATAAACTGGCCGACGAATACCTGCGCTTAACCTACCACGGCCTGCGCGCGAAGGACAAGACGTTTAATTCGGAGCTCATCACACATTTCGCAGATAATTTACCGAAGGTAAATGTTGTACCGCAGGATATTGGCCGGGCGCTGCTCAATTTGTTCACCAATGCTTTTTATGCAGTTCATCAAAAACAAAAAAAGGCTATGCCAAATTATCAGCCGACGGTCACATTATCAACCGGGATGATTGACGCCCTTATTGTTATCAGCGTTAAGGATAACGGCGACGGTGTTTCCGAGGACATACGCGAAAAGATCATGCAGCCCTTTTTTACGACGAAACCCACCGGCGAGGGTACCGGGCTTGGTCTATCTTTAAGCTATGAAATAGTGGTTAACGGACATGGCGGCACTATTGAGATCGATTCGAAGGAAGGGGAATACACAGAATTTATTATTAAATTGCCCATATAAATCAACCTTTTAACTTTCATCCAGATGCACGCAAAAATTTTAGTTGTTGACGACGAGGCCGATGTTCAACCATTATTTATACAAAGGTTTCGGCGGGAAATAAAAAATGGAGAATTCGATTTCTCATTTGCATTATCCGGCGAAGAAGCATTGGAGTTTTTACATCATCATCATTCGGAAGTCGTACTCATTTTATCGGATATCAACATGCCCGGGATGACCGGAATTGAACTGCTGTCGCGCATCCGTCACGACTATGAGAAGCCACCGCCGGTGGTGATGATGATCACTGCCTACGGCGACGATGAAAACCGGCAGCAGGCGGCGGAAAAAGGCGCTAATGAGTTTTTGACCAAACCGCTTGATTTTAACTTATTGAAAGAGAAACTTCACACTTTTATACACCAGGACTAATGGCAAAAATTTTAGTTGTTGACGACGAAACCGATTTGGAGTTGTTGATCAAGCAAAAATTTCGCAAAAAGATCAGGGAAAACGTCTATGAGTTTGTTTTCGCCATCAATGGTGAGGACGCGCTGGTAAAAGTTGGTGAAAACCCCGACCTGGATGTTGTTTTGAGCGATATAAATATGCCTATTATGGACGGGCTTACTTTATTGAGCCGCCTGCCCGATGCTAACCCAATAATAAGGGCGGTCGTGGTATCGGCTTACGGCGACATGCAAAATATACGTACCGCCATGAACCGCGGCGCCTTTGATTTTGTATGCAAACCGGTGGATTTTGAGGACCTGGACCTGACTATGGAAAAAACGCTGAACCATGTTGCCCAGGTGCGCGAAACGCTGAAAGCGATTAAGGAAAACAACATCCTGAGGATGTACGTGGACGAGAACGTCATCAACTTTATGAACAGCAAGGGCTTTGAAAAAAGCCTGCTGGAAAACGAGACCGTTGATGCCACGGTAATGTTTTTGGATGTATGCGGCTTTACGGCCTTCTCGGAAAACGTTCCCGCCAATGAAGTTGTGACACTGATCAATCAGCTTTTTGAGATGATCGTGAAAGAGGTGATCGCCCAGAACGGGCACGTGGATAAATTTATGGGCGACGCCGTAATGGCGGTTTTCCGCGGTAAATTCCACCTCGATCGCGCAATCGATGTAGCCATTGCCGCCCGGGACCACATGAAAGCTGCCCCTGAGGTAGCGGCCGGCGATAAAGTTTTTAAGCCGATGATCTCTATCGGGATCAATTCCGGTGAGATGATATCGGGCAATATTGGATCAGCATCACTCAAAAGATTGGATTATACCGTTATCGGGGATACGGTTAATACCGCTCAGCGCCTGCAATCCACCGCAAAAGCAAACCAGATTGTTATTTCGGAACAAGTGTATGAAAAAATAAAAGAATCATTTAAATGCGAGCGCATAGGCGAGGTGATGCTGAAGAATAAAGCCAAGCCTGTAATTATTTACGAGGTGATTGAGTGAGGTGCAGATGTGCGGATGTGCAGATATGTAGATGTGCAGATGAAAAAATAGATTATCTGAATTCGCAATCTACGAGGTAAATCCAAAAATTTACGCATTATCCCATCTTCTCATCCGCACATTTGCACATCCGCAAATCTGCACATCCTAATGTCTTGCCCGCTTCTTCAACACCCCGCCTGAAGCTTCCTTTATTGTGCTGGTAAACATAAAAGCCTTCGGGTCGATACTGTAAACAATGTTCCTCAGCCGCCGTACTTCCAGGCGGGTAACTACAGTGAAGATAATGTCAACGGGATGGTGCACGTCAAAGCTTTCTTTTAGATATCCCCGCTCGCCCTTGTAAATGGTGATGCCCCGGCCAAGCTCCAATACCAATTTTTCTTTGATCAGTTCGCTCTGGCCGGATATGATGGTGAAACCCGTATATTCCTCCAAACCCTCTATCACGAAATTTATAGTATGCGAAGCGGCATAATAGGTCATGATGGAATAAAGAGCTGTTTCCGGACCGAGTTTTATGGCCGCGACAGAAAAAATCATGATGTTTATTCCTAAAATGATCTCGCTAACCGTAAAACTACTCCTTTTTAAGGTAAACAAAGCAAGTACCTCTATCCCATCCAGTGCACAGCCCCCGCGTATGGCTAAACCTATGCCGCTACCCATAAAAACACCGCCAAAAATGCTGACGAGTAGTTTATCATGGGTAATGGGTGGCGGATATGGGAAAAATTGGTAACATATACTAACTCCAGTAATTGCTACAAGTGTTTTCCAGGCAAACCTGCTGTTCACCTGGAATATCCCCATGATAATAAAAGGGATATTGGCCGGTATAATTACATAAGCAATATTTTTGTGATACAACTCAGAAATAAGCAGCGATATCCCGGTAACTCCGCCATCAAAAAACTTATTCGGGACAAGGAAACAGTTTAAGGCAAATCCGCAAATTAAAATCCCCGAAAGAATATACAATGCATCTTTTACATGGGCTGAAAATGGAACGTCACCTGTTTTCATCTAAAAGACTAAGCTGTAATTTTTAATTTGATCAGTTCAACATATCGCCGCTTCCGGGGCTGCCGCAAATTTATAGCTGTTTTCGTAAAATACTTATGATCGCCCATAAAATCTGCCTGCTCGCGGTTCCATTGATCCTCGTGCCTCACAATACCCTCGCTTTGCAATTCGCCGAAAAGCCGGTTACTCAGTAAAAAAAAATCTTCGCGGCCCAGGTAATCCAGGTCAGCATCGCATAAAATTTCGGCCAGATGACTGCCTGGCGATTGCGGCAGCTGTGTCGCCATAATGAGTCTGCAGATGACGTCAATCTCTTCGTTTGTATAGCCATAAGCCGGCAAATAATAGCGCGCAATGTTACAGGAAGCCTGTTCGTGACCTTCGCGGCCTACAAAGAAACCGGTATCATGTAAAAGCGCCGCAACGGCAAGCAAGGCCTGGCCGGTATCGTCGACGCCTTCGGCAGCGGCCAATGTTGCAGCGGCCTGCATTACATCTTCCGTATGGTCGGTATTGTGGTAGGTTAAATGCGCCGGCAGCTCATCCCTCAGTTTATTCAGAATAAATTCCTTCAGTTGTTCAAATTGCTTCAAACCAAATTGTATTAAAAAGCTAAATATATCAAATGTTTTGATTTTTGTTTGTACCAATTATGCCTCAGCGGCAAATCGAGTTTTAATACGTCGAATATTATTGTCGCGAGTTCGATGAATTTCTCATTTAAAGCGAATGTTGCCCTTTTTTGAGTCGGCGACCATTGCATCTAAGGCAAGTTGACAGAAAGCTGCAAGTAAAGCGCTGCTGTTGAGACTGCTTACACCATCCGGTTGCGCTTTATAAGATAGGATTTAAGCACCGGATTATACCCGTCTTCAATGTAGGCATCCACAATATCAATATGATACTGGGCGCACTTGAGCTCAATTTCATGGCGATAATTTTGCAGTGCGGCAATGTATGCCTCGCGTATTTTGGCCGGATGAACCCTCAAATGCTCGCCGCTTTCAATATCGATAAAATGGTGCGGGCGGTTATCAAAGTTAAATTCCAGCTCCTTTTGTTTATCGCTTACGTTAAAGATGATCACCTCGTGCTTAGCGTATTTTAAGTGTTGTATGGCCGCAAAAAGCGCTTGTAATTTTTCAGGGTCGAGGCTGTTTTCCAGCATATCGCTGAAGATGATCACCAGTGAACGCTGGTGGATCTGTCCGGCAACCTGGTGCAGCACGCTGGTGATGTTGGTGCTGGTGTTTATTTTAGGGTTGCTGTAAGCTTTCTCGAGCTCGGCATACAAATAAAAGAGGTGGGTACCGGTTGATTTCACCTGGCTCATCCAGTCGATCTTATCCGAAAAAAGGCAAAGGCTGAAGGCGTCGCGCTGCTTTTTAAACAGGCACATCAGTGATGCGATGGCATAAATGGAAAACTGCAGCTTGTTGAGCCCTTTTTCGGGGAAATTCATGGATGACGAAGTATCCAGCAGCAGGTGGCAGCGCAGGTTAGTTTCTTCTTCAAACTGCTTAACAAAAAGTTTGTCGGTACGCGCCAGTAGTTTCCAGTCGATATTTTTTATCGATTCTCCGTTATTGTACAGGCGGTGCTCGGCAAACTCAACCGAAAAACCATGAAAAGGACTTTGATGCAGCCCGGTAATAAAACCCTCAACCACCTGCCGGGCAAGTAATTCGAGGTTGGCAAGGTGCCTTATTTCCTGGTTTTCTTTTAACTGCATTATTTTTTGGGATTACACCGATTTTATTGTGGGCGCACCGATAATCGGGAATTTTTTTGATTTTAACGAATGATTAAGCAGATTATTTGAGCGGGCAGCCTATAAACAACAATTGCACCGATTCGTTAGAACCGGTGCAATCATCGTTAATATCAGTATAAATCCTTTTTCTAATCGGTGAAATCACACAATAATCGGCGAAATCACCAAGTTAAGCCAGCTGTTTGCTTAACTTACCTGCCAGGATAGATTTTGGAACGGCGCCGATTTGTTTGTCGACAATCTCGCCGTTTTTGAAGAATAACAAAGCTGGTATATTCCGGATGCCAAATTTCATCGAGATGCCCGGGTTGTTATCCACGTTCACTTTTCCTACAACTGCCTTCCCGTCGTATTCTTTTGCAATTTCTTCAACTACCGGGCCAACCATTCTACATGGTCCGCACCATTCAGCCCAAAAATCAACTAAAACGGGTTTATCAGATTTAAGGACGAGTTCGTCAAAGTTTGCATCAGTTAGTTCTAAAGCCATGATCTTATTTTTTAATTTTTGTGTTACAAAGATATACTAATCAATTAGCTTGCCGCAATGGTATACCTGACATTATGACAATTAAATTATCCCCAAACCGGCGTTATTAACACTTTGATTTTGTGGTGACACGCAACAAACTTTTCGGTGACGATTAACTGCTATTATGCCAGTGCGGCGGCTACGTTTAAATTGAGAGCCATGAAGTTTCTCACATCCCGCATCTCATATCTCATATCTATCTGCTACTTTTGACACATGAGCATCCAGGTAGAAGCATTAACAAAAATTTACGGAAAGCAAAAGGCGGTCGACAATATCAGCTTTAGTGCAAACCCCGGCGTACTGGGCTTTTTAGGGCCTAATGGCGCAGGCAAGTCGACCACGATGAAAATCCTCACCACGTTTATCCCCCAAACATCGGGCAAAGCATCGGTTTGCGGATTTGATGTGGTTACCCAGCCGCAGGATGTAAAGCGCAATATCGGCTACCTGCCGGAGAGTAATCCGCTTTACCTGGATATGTATGTAAGGGAGTCGATGCGGTTTATTGCGGACATACACGGCCTTAAGAAACCCGACGGACGCATTGCTGAGATCATCGAGCAAACCGGCCTCGGCCCGGAGCAGCATAAAAAGATCGGTCAGCTATCCAAAGGCTACCGCCAGCGGGTGGGATTGGCCCAGGCTATTTTGCATGATCCACAGGTGCTTATCATGGATGAGCCTACTTCTGGTCTCGACCCGAACCAATTGATCGGCATCCGGCAGCTGATCCTCGACCTGGGCAAAACCAAAACGGTGATCCTGTCAACTCATATCATGCAGGAAGTGGAAGCCGTTTGCGACCATGTGATCATCATCAACAAAGGAAAAATTGTGGCAGATGATACGCTAAGCGGTTTACGGGCCAAAAACAAAGGCAAATCGCTGGAGGGTATTTTTATCGGGTTGACGAATGGGTGAGGTTAGAGTTAATGCGTTGTAAAAGTTTTAAGGAGTTGAAAACATAAAAAGATGATTGCTATTCAAAGTATACAGAGTCGGATTTATGAGATCCGTGGTGAAAGGGTGATGCTGGATATGGATCTGGCAACTCTTTATGACGTGCCTACTAAAGTGCTTAACCAGTCTGTAAAAAGAAATATAAAACGATTTCCTGATGATTTTATGTTTCAACTGACCATTAAGGAATGGCAAGGTATGCGGTCACAATTTGTGACCGCATATTCAACTGATGAGCCTATGCGGTCACAAATTGTGACCACATACCAAAATAAAAGAAACACAGGTACCACTCCATAGGCGTTCAACGAACAAGGGGTCGCAATGTTAAGTGGCATTTTGAACAGCGATACCGCCATCAATATGAATATTGCTATTGTGCGCGCATTTGTAGCAGCTCGAAAGCTTACCCTGCAACAGATGGACATGAAAGAGCAACTAAAGGAAATTACAGAAAGGCTGACTGAACATGATGTGCAATTAAACCAAATATACGACGCCATGGAAAAATTGCTTGACGAACGGATCGCACAAAAGAAATGAGAAGAGCGGGAGCGGATTGGTTTCAAGAAATAGCGTCATACGTCCGTTCTTTCTCCTCATATCATAATGCAAACAGTTTTACTTATATTTGTTAGGCAAAACCGATATTCATTAATGAAAAAACTCTCCTGCTGCATCATTTTACTTTTTTCAATGTGCTCATTTGCCTTTGCCCAGTCAAAATCCTTTGGGCCGGGCAAAATAAACCTCGGTGTTGAGGCGGCCGACGTTATCGGCAGCTATAGTGATACCTACACCGCGGGATTTGGTTTTTCAGTCAAATACGAGGTGCCCGTAAACCAGAACCTGTACGGCACCATTTCGCTTGGCTACCTGGGCATTTCAACAAAATCCGACTCAGTGGCCAATAGGGCATACCGGTCATCGTATGGTTTCCTGCCCGATAAGGTCGGTTTAAAATATTGCTACAAGGGCCATTTTTTTGGTGAAGTGCAGCTAGGTATTGTATTTCCGGCCGGCGAAGGTTCAGACAAGCCCTCCGTGCACGAAAGCATCGTAGAAACCACCTTTATTTATTCACTTGGCGTTGGCTACACTATGCCCCACGGCATCGAAGCAGGATTGCGTTTTGAGAGCTGGGACGAAGGCGTTGCCTTTAATCAGCTGGCTTTGCGCCTGGCTTACCGGTTTTAACAAGATCCATGCGCCCGGAAAAGCCAAACCACCTGCGGATTGACCGGTGGCCGATCCACAAAAAAATGAGCACTTTGCCGGGTATATAATTATTGTAATTTCGGGCGTTATTTTACCATCCGTTTAGTTGTGTTTAGTATCCTCAAAAAAGAAATCATTTCGTACCTCAGCTCACTGGTTGCCTATGTTACCATAGGTGTATTTTTACTGGTACTGGGGCTTTTTTTATGGGTTTTCCCGGAGTCGAGCATCCTCGATTATGGCTACGCCGGGCTCGATAGCCTGTTCAGCACCGCGCCGTTCCTGTTTATGTTCCTCATCCCGGCCATTACCATGCGCTCGCTGGCCGAGGAACGCAAAGAAGGAACCTTTGAGCTGCTAACCACCCGCCCCTTAACTGATTGGCAGATCGTGCTGGGCAAGTACTTTGCCTGCCTGGTTATTGTGCTGTTCGCGCTGCTGCCAACGCTCGTTTATTATTATTCGGTGTCCAAATTGGGCAACCCCGAAGGCAATATCGATACCGGGGGAGTTATCGGCTCGTATATCGGCTTGTTTTTGCTGGGCGGTGTATTTTGCGCCATCGGTTTATTTGCTTCTTCCGTTAGCAAAAACCAGATCATCGCCTTTACTATCGCGGTTTTCCTGTGTTTCTTCTGCTACAGCGGGTTTGATTCATTAAGCCAGTTGCTTTCGCTCCAAAGCCTCAGCCTGGAAAACCTGGGGATTACCGAGCATTACCAATCCGTGAGCCGTGGTGTGCTGGATACCCGCGACTTATCATATTTTATCGTCCTTACCGGGCTTTTTATTTGCCTTACCCTGTTTATGATGATCAGGCAGCGGCAAAAAAGCCTGAAGGGTAAAGACGCAAAGTATTGCGCCTCCATGGTTGGTGTTTTAGTAATAATTGGCATCGTGTCAGGTTTTGCCTTTACCCGTTTTGACTTCACCAAAGAAAAACGTTTCACCATATCGCCCGTCAGCCGCAATATAATGGATACGCTGAAGGCGCCGGTACGTATCGCGGTTTATTTAAAGGGCGACAATTTTTCGGGCAGCATGAAGCGGCTGCAGCGGGCAACACGCGATATGCTGAGCGACCTGCAGGCCTACAGCCATCACCAACTGCAATTTGAGTTTGTGGACCCGATAGCCTATATCAAATCACTGCCGGATTCGGTGCAGAAAGCGGCTTATGACACCCTGCAATCAAAAGGAATAGTGGGCCAGCCGAGCAGCGTAAAAACCGATAACGGCGTAACGCAGATGCTGATCTTCCCGGAAGCGCTGATCGAATACGAAGGGAAATATATCGCTGTAAACCTGCTGCAATCGCGTATCGGGCTGTCCGACGAAGAGATTTATAACAACTCCATCCAAAACCTTGAGTATGCGTTTTCGTCAGCCATTAAAAAGATTACCAGTGGCGGCAAACCAATCGTCGCTTTTACCGAGGGTGATAAGGAGTTGAACGATGTACAACTGAATGATGCCATGAAATCATTGTCGGATGGGTACGAGATCGGCCGCCTGAACCTCAAAACGGCGCCGTTCAGTATTTTATCCAAAGTTAGGCTGCTTATCATCCCCAAGCCGGACAGCGCATTCACCGAGTTGGAAAAATTCAAGATCGATCAATACATAATGCGTGGCGGTAGGGTGCTGTGGGCTATTGACCAGGTAAATGCCGAGATGGACAGCCTGAGGCGGCACAACGGCGAGGGCATGTCGTTCCCTAAACAGCTGAATTTAGACGATCAGCTGTTTACTTATGGCGTCCGTATCAATTACGACCTGATTGCTGACCTGAGTTGTGCGCAGATCCCCATCACTACCGGCGACGTTGGCGGTCAGCCACAGATACAAATGGTACCCTGGCTGTATTACCCGATTTTTATGCCTTTGTCGAAAAACCCGATAGTAAAAAACCTGGATGCGATAAAGGGGGAATTTGTGAGCACTATCGATACACTGGCTATAAAGGGCGTTACAAAAACCGTTTTACTTGAATCGTCGCCCTATAACAAAAAACTGAATGCACCGCACATGTTATCGCTGCAGGCCATTGAGCAGGAACCCAAACCAAAGGAGTTTCAAAACCCGCCCAATATTGTGGCCGTGCTGCTCGACGGGAAATTTAAGTCCGACTTCCTGAACCGGCCCACGCCGGCGGGCTTAACCGGGCACGTGCAATCGTTGGCGGAAAGCAAACCCACAAAGATGGTAGTGATCAGCGATGGCGATGTATTAAAGAACGACATAGGCGCCGATGACAACCCCTATCCGCTGGGTTATGATCATTACATGCGCCAGAATTTTGGCAATAAAAACCTTTTGCTGAACATTGCAGATTACCTGACGGATGATTCGGGCCTGATAGGTTTACGCACAAAAGAAGTACAGATAAGATTGCTGAGCCGGGCGCGCATCCGCAGCGAGAAAATATACTGGCAGCTATTTAATAATATACTGCCATTGGCTTTATTGTTAACATTTGCTATTTTTCAACATTATATTCGCAAGAGAAAGTATGCATATTAAATTTTTATACTTTTGATTGATTAATTCCAGCTATATGAGATTTATTGTTTCTACTTCAACCTTATTAAAGCAACTACAGGCGGTGAGCGGAGCGCTGAGCAACAGTACTGTATTGCCGATATTGGAGAACTTTTTGTTCGAGATAAAAGATGGAAACTTAACCATTTCGGCCACCGACCTGCAAACCAGCATGACCACATCGCTGGCTGTGGAGTCGAAAGAGAACGGCCGTATTGCCATACCTTCGCGGATATTATTAGAGACCTTAAAATCGCTGCCCGAGCAGCCCATCGCATTTTCGGTCGACGATAAAACTTTTTCTATTGAAATTAATGCCGGCGACGGTAAATACAAACTGAGCGGCGAAAACGGCGAAGATTTCCCTAAGATACCGGTGGTAGACAATGCCTCATCGGTTAACCTGCCCGCTTCGGTTTTGGGCGAGGCGATCAATAAAACGATATTCGCGGTAAGCAATGACGAACTGCGCCCGGCAATGACCGGCGTTTACTGCCAGCTGACTACCTCGAGCCTTACTTTTGTGGCTACCGACGCGCATAAACTGGTGCGTTACCGCCGCAAGGATGCAAAGGCGGCCAGCACGGCATCGTTCATCCTTCCTAAAAAGGCTTTGACGCTGTTAAAGTCGTCGCTGCCCTCGGATGATGTAAATGTTTCGGTTGAATACAACAGCACCAGCGCGTTTTTTAAGTTCGGCAACATTAACCTGGTTTGCCGCCTGATTGACGAGCGTTACCCGGATTATGAAGCGGTTATCCCCTTAAACAACCCGAATAAGCTGAGCATCGACCGCCAGGCTTTCCTCGGATCGTTAAGCCGTGTGGCTATTTACGCCAACAAAACCACCCACCAGGTAAGGCTGAAGATCAATGGCAGCGAACTGAACATCTCATCGGAAGATATTGACTTTGCCAACGAGGCGCATGAGCGTTTAAGCTGCCAATACGAAGGCGAGGACATGGAGATAGGCTTTAATGCCCGCTTTTTGATCGAGATGCTGAAGAATTTAAGTTGCGAGGAAGTATCGCTGGAAATGTCGACCCCTAACCGTGCCGGCCTGCTGTTGCCGCAAGGCGGCGACAAGAACGAAGACGTGCTGATGCTGGTAATGCCGGTGATGCTGAACAGCTACGCGTAGATAACGTAGAGACGCGATACATCGCGTCTCCGGATTTGTTAGAGGAAACGCAAAAAAGAGACGCGATGTATCGCGTCTCTACATAAAAATAAAACATTGGTCCGGCCGAAACCGGACTTTTTTATTCGGCCCGATAACAAAATGCGTTATGGGCAGTTATAATAGTCGTACATGAACAAGGGTTTTGTTATAATATTATTTTTTGTAGGGATATTGTTTGCCGAAGCGTGCAAAAACAACGATAATGTTTTCCCAACGGTTCTGCCCACCAGTCTTAATGTGGTAAATGCTTCTGCCGATACACTGAATTTTTATTTGAACGGTACCCGGCAAAACAACACTTCCAGCCTGTTCCCGGTCGGGCAGTCATATTATGTAACCGTAAAGGCGGGACAGGCTACCTACCAGTTTAAAAAAGCAGGCGGGTTTAGCGTTTTATTTGGCGTGCCATTAACGCTCACCGACAGTTCGTATTACTCGTTATTTGTTTGCGGCGCTACCGCGGATAAAAGTTTCCTCACGCTCGACCAGCTTTACACAGACACGGTAACCAATTCCACACAGATCAGATTTGTGAACGCCTCGCCCGATGCGGGTAACCTTGATTTCTATGCCGGCGATACCATTAATTATAAATCGGCGCCGTTTAAAGGGACATCCGCATTTTTAGCCACAGGATCGGGAATGAAAGAGGTTAAGGTATACCAGTCAGGTTCCGCCAGCCCGTTGGTGGATACTTTGATTGCTTTCCAACCCGGCGGCATAAGCACACTGTACTCAAAAGGGCTGCTAAAAGGGACGGGCACTGCCGTTTTTGATGTGGGTGTGTCTATCAATCATTAATTTTTAAGTTAAATGATATCCGTAAAAAGAAATTTGCTGACCTGGGTACTTTGTTTGTTGAGTGGCGGATGGCTGTGCACGTCGCTGGCTTCATGCGGCAAAGCGACCGTGGGCAGCCCGCAGTTGCTGAATATACAGTACCATGTGTTAAACCTTAGCCCCGACCTGTTGCCGGTAAATCTTTATATCGACATCAGGCAGGTAAATTCAAGCCCCTATACTTTTGGCCTTGACCAGGGATATTTTTACCTGCCATCTATTGATACGCCGTTCCAGATACGGTCGGCTATATACGCCGGCACAACCATCTTTCACCGCGATGATATACTAAAACCAGGAGCCAAATATACCCTATATCTTATTGGAAATGTGGCCAATAATTCGCAAACCACGCTCTTAACAGTTGATACCGGCGCCGTGCCTCCGGCGGGAACAGGGGCGCTGCGGTTGGTCAACGTTTCGCCCACGGCGACGGGCGGCCTGGATGTGTACGCCAATGGAACCAAAGCTTTTTCGTCGGTGATTTATGAGCAGGTTTCGGGCTATATTAACCTGCCCGCGGGCAACTATGACCTGCAAATTGACGCAACCGGCACCAACACCATTTTGAACGAACAACCCTCCGTTACCATACAAAACGGGCGTTTGTATACGCTTTATGCCTACGGTTATACCTCGCGCGCCGACTCGGCGGCATTTAATGCACAGGTGACGACGAATAAATGATGAGTTGTAAGGGTTGTAACAAGTTGTAAAAGTTGTACCAGGTTGTAACGCTTGCCTGCGCCCGACCGTATTGGCTTTTAACGCGTCTGTTGTTACCGTCAGGATTTATGTCCTGAAAACGCATTAAAGCGAACTGATGATTTGGCAACTTTTTTCGCTTTAATAAAAATGATACGTTTTGCATAGAACCTAACATAAACCATACCCTGTGAAAACCTTACGCCCATTTTTGCTAATTCTAATAAGCTTTACGCTTTTGGCAACATCTTGCAAAAAGCAGCCTGTAGACCAATTGTCACTTTTACCTCCTGCTACACAAACCGGCGCTAATACCTTTGGGTGTTTAGTAGATGGCGCCGCCTTTGTACCAAAAAACATCAGCATTGTGCGTGGACCTGTTTTACGGTGCGAGTATTCACTAACAGCACAAGGTTATGTTTTCTACATTACCTCAGCCGTCGACGCCGGCAATGGCATGGCAAACGCCATAGACATACGAACAGACAGCCTAAAGATCAGCGAGGGTGAAACTTTGTCCTTAACCAAAAGTTTTACCCCGGGCCTGGCAGCCGCCGGCTATGGAGATCAGTCAAATTACACAACTAATGCTAACGCAACCGGGCAGCTGAATATAACTCATTTGGATACCTTAAACCAGATCGTATCAGGAACTTTCCACTTTAACGCAGTAAGCAAAGGCGGTGATACAGTTAAAATAACCAACGGTCGCTTCGACGTGCACTATATGCTATAAATATCTTTCCAACTTAATACGGCCCTTGCAACTTTTATAACTCATTACAACCCTTCCAACTTATTTCCTATTTTTGGCGAAAACTAAACGCCTTGGAATTAATAAAAAGCCTGTTCGATTTTATTTATCACATCGATAAACACCTGGCCGCTATCATCAGCCAGTACCATGCCTTGACTTACCTGATTTTATTCGCCATTATTTTTGCCGAGACCGGTTTTGTGATCACCCCGTTTTTACCTGGCGATTCACTGCTGTTTGCAACCGGGGCATTAATTGCCGAGGGCGGCACCGGCTTAAACATTTACCTGATGGCTTTGATTTTGATTATCGCCGCGTTTACCGGCAACACGGTGAATTTTGTGATCGGCGGCTACCTGGGGCCGAAAGTGTTCAAGGAGAAAAACAAGGTGCTTAAACTAGATTATTACCTGCGCACCCATGCCTTTTTTGAAAAGCACGGCGCCATTGCGGTGATATTAAGCCGGTTTATACCCATTATCCGCACGATTGCACCGTTTGTGGCAGGGGTTAGCAAAATGCCTTTCATGAAATACAGCCTGTATAACCTGGCAGGTGGGGTAGCATGGATATTGGTTTTCCTGTTTGCCGGGTTTTTCCTAGGCAATGTGCCTTTCTTTAAAAACCATTTTGCGCTGGTGGGAATAGTGATCATTTTGATATCTATCATTCCACCCATATTTGCCGCCGTAAAGAGTAAGACCGCCAAAAAGGCCGGCTGAAGAACCTGGTAAATTTTATATCAAAAATAACAAGTGGTGACAGGGGTTTGTCAGTGACAAAATTTTGTCAGCAGTTAAATTGCTAAAAATCAGCGGTGTAGCGTTTTGTAGCATGTTGTAGCATGTGTAGCGCTACAATACAAATACCGACATTCAGATGACAATTCGGCAAGCTGCCCGGCTTTAAATCTTCTTTCTTAAAAACTCAAATACCACGTAGCCGATCACGGCTGCAATCAGGGCGATCAAAAAATTATTTAGTGTAAAAATATCACTTATGGCCCACAAGAGTCCCCTGCGCCTGCCGTTGCCGCTTTTATTGAACTCGCCCATTAGTAAATTGGAGTAGAACAAAAACATAATAAAGGCGAGTTCGATCAGCGCCCTGTAATATTTACCATATGGTTTTCTTATTAAACTTTTCATGTTGATGGATGGCAACCCGGCCGATGGTCAAAATACAAAAAATGCCCGAAATTACGGTACGTGGTGATTATTATTGCTTTGCAAAACCCATTTGCCGAATTTTTGACAAATGTTTCCGTGCAATAGCCCTATAAAATCCTTTCCAATTCAGGATATTTGCTAAGGTATAACCAATACAAATCTTTTAAGCGAAAATTAACTACTAAATGATATGGTGCAAGGTCGTGCCTCAACAATATGGCTTGCACTTGTTGGTTTATTAAAAAAAACGGAACATGGGACAATTAAAAATAATGCCGCTTCGGCTTGCAACATTGGTGTTGGGGTTGTTCTTATTCGGAGCCACCGCTAAAGCGCAGCCAAAGCCCGACAGGTTAGAGGGCCTTTGGTATAACGATATTAAAAGTGCCAAAGTTCAGATCACCCGCGCCGGCAACGGCAAGTTTTATGGCAAGGTGGTTTGGTTAAAAGAGCCGCTAAAAAACGGCAAGCCTAAGGTAGACGAATTGAATGAGGACCCAAAACTACGCACTCGCCCCCGGCTGGGCCTGCCGGTATTGAATGACTTTGTGAAGGACGGCGACGAAAAATACGACGATGGCACCATTTACGACCCGCTCAATGGAAAAACTTACAGTTGTAAAATAACCTACAAGGGCAACACGCTTGATATACGGGGCTACATTGGCATCTCGCTGTTTGGCCGCACCACGGTATGGTCAAGGGCCGAATAAAACAGTCTTGTATAGTACATTAAGTTAAGAATTTCCCCTGTGTAAGAGCCCTTCTCTCTTAGAGAGGGGTTGGGGTGAGGCAATAAAGCAAAACATGAATAATAAAAGAGTTATAAAAAAAGTTGCAGTGCTGGGTTCGGGCGTAATGGGCAGCCGTATTGCCTGTCACTTTGCCAATATCGGTGTGCAGGTGTTGCTGCTGGATATTTTGCCAAAGAATGCTCCGGCAACGGATAAAAAGGCAAGAAATAAGATCGTTAACGATGCATTGGATTTTGCGTTGAAATCGAACCCGTCGCCCATCTACCTTAAATCATTCGCTAACAGGGTAACCACCGGCAACTTTGACGACGATATGCCCAAGATAGCTGAGTGTGACTGGGTGTTAGAAGTTGTAGTGGAGCGGCTGGATATTAAGCAGCAGGTTTTTGAAAAGGTGGAAAAATTTAGAAAACCGGGCACCCTGATCTCGTCCAATACGTCCGGCATACCTATCCACCTGATGGCCGAGGGGCGGAGTGAAGATTTTAGAAAACATTTTTGCGGCAGCCATTTTTTTAACCCGCCGAGGTATTTGAAATTACTGGAAATCATTCCAACTAACGATACACTTGCTGAAGTAAGCAGCTTTTTGATGGAATACGGCGAAAAGTTCCTGGGTAAAACAACAGTATTAGCTAAAGATACGCCGGGCTTTATAGGCAACCGCATTGGCGTGTTCAGCATCATGTCGCTGCTGCATTATGTGGAGAAAAAGGGCCTGACAGTTGAGGAAGTGGATAAGCTTACAGGGCCTGTTATCGGTCACCCTAAATCGGCCACCTTCCGCACCAACGACGTAGTGGGTTTGGATACCATGGTGCATGTGGCCAATGGACTGAAACAAAATGCGCCCGATGATGAGGCAAATGGGCTGTTTGTCGTTCCTGAATTTGTAACCGCTATGGTAAAAAACAACTGGCTGGGCAGTAAAACCGGGCAGGGTTTTTATAAGAAAGAAAAAGTCAATGGCCAGAACGAGTTCTACGCCCTCGACCTGAAAACGCTGGAGTACAAACCCTCGCAAAAGGTGAAGTTTGCCACGCTGGAAACTACCAAAGCGATTGATAACCTGAAAGACAGGCTAAAAGTGCTGGTAGCTGGTAAAGACAAGGCCGGCGAGTTTTACCGCGGCACATTTTATCCGCTGTTTGCTTACTCCAGCAACCGCATTCCGGAGATTTCCGACGAGTTATACAAAATTGACGCTGCCATGAGCGCCGGCTTCGGCTGGGAGATGGGCCCCTTTGAAAAATGGGATGCCCTGGGCGTTGCCGATACGGTTAAAGCCATGGAAGCTGCCGGCAATAAACCCGCGCAGTGGGTTTATGATATGCTCGCTTCCGGCGGGATTTCGTTTTATAAGATTGAGAACGGGAAAAAGCTTTATTACGACATACCATCAAAAAGCTACAGAGTCATCCCGGGAACAGAAGCTTTCATTCTGCTGGATAATATCCGTTCATCCCACACCATATGGAAAAACAGTGGCACCACTATCACCGACATCGGCGACGGCATACTGAACCTGGAGTTCCATACAAAAATGAACACCATAGGCAGTGAGGTGATCGAGGGTATTAACAAAGCCATCACCCTTGCAGAAAAAGAATATAAAGGACTGGTGATCTCCAACGAGGGCGCCAACTTTAGCGCAGGCGCCAACGTGGGTCTGATATTCATGATGGCGGTTGAGCAGGAATTTGATGAGCTGAATATGGTGATCAAAGCCTTCCAGGATACGATGATGCGTATTAGATACTCGTCCATCCCGGTAGTAGCGGCGCCGCACCAGATGGCCCTTGGCGGCAGTTGTGAACTGTGTCTGCACGCCGACAAAGTAGTCGCCCACGCCGAATTGTACATGGGCCTGGTTGAATTTGGCGTAGGCTTGATCCCCGGCGGGGGCGGCTCCAAAGAGTTTGCCCTGCGTTTGTCGGACGAACTGCGGGATGGCGACATCGAGCTGAATAATTTCCGCGATAGATTTTTAACCATCGGGCAGGCTAAAGTTTCAGCCTCAGCTTATGAGGCCTTTGATTTGGGCTACCTCAAAAAAGGCAGGGATATGGTAGTCGTATCACGCAACAGGTTGTTGAGTGAAGCAAAAGAACAATGCCTGTTGCTTGCACAGGAAGGTTATTCGCAACCTGTTCCACGCAAGGACATACGCGTGTTGGGCAAACAGGCGCTGGGCCTAGCTTATGTGGGCGCAAACTCCATGATGAGTGGGCATTATATCAGTGAGCATGATGTAAAGATTTCGCAGAAACTGGCTTACGTACTAGCTGGGGGCGATCTCTCGCAGCCAACACTGGTTGGCGAAGATTATTTGCTTGGCATTGAACGGGAGGCGTTTTTATCGCTGTGCGCGGAGAAAAAGACCCTGGAAAGGATACAGTCGATTTTGACCGGAGGGAAGACGTTGAGGAACTAGTGATTAGAGGTCAGAGACTAGAGATTAGTAATCAGAGGTTAGGTTTTTTTCTAATTTCTAATCTCCAGTGTCTTATCACTAAAACAATATTTAGGAAAAGAAGGATAACACATGAACGCATACATAGTAGCAGCACGTCGAAGCGCGGTGGGTAAAGCCGGCCGGGGTGGGTTTCGATTTACACGACCGGATACGCTGGCCGCCGAGGTGATCAAAAGCTTGCTGGCAACGGTGCCTAACGTAGATAAAGAGCAGATAGACGATGTGATCGTAGGCAACGCCACACCAGAAGCCGAACAGGGCTTAAACGTGGCCCGGCTGATCTCACTGATGGCATTGGATACCGATAAAGTGCCCGGCATGACAGTGAACAGGTACTGCGCTTCCGGATTGGAAACAATAGCCATCGCGTCGGCAAAAATACATAGCGGCATTGCTGATTGCATTATTGCCGGCGGCGTGGAAAGCATGAGCCTGCTGCCCATGGGCGGCTGGAAAATAGCGCCAAATGCAGATGTGGCGCTTGTGCACCCCGACTATTACTGGGGGATGGGCCTTACCGCTGAGGCTGTGGCAAGTGAATATAAAATTGGTCGGGACGAACAGGATGAGTTTGCTTTCAACTCGCACAAAAAAGCCATTAGCGCGATAAAGGAAGGCAAATTTAAGGACCAGATCTCGCCGGTTAGCGTTTCCGAAACTTATCTTGACGAAAACGGGAAAAAGAAAAAAAGGGATTTTGTAGTGGATACAGATGAAGGCCCACGTGCCGATACTTCGATGGATGCCCTGGCAAAACTTAAGCCCGTATTTGATGCGAAGGGAATGGTAACGGCAGGCAATTCGTCCCAAACCAGTGATGGTGCAGCATTTGTAATGGTGGTAAGCGAAAAGTTTTTAAAAGCCAACAATCTAACACCTATCGCCCGCATGGTGAATTATGCTGTAGCTGGTGTACCGCCGCGTATTATGGGCATAGGCCCGATTGTGGCGATACCAAAAGTGCTGAAAATGGCAGGGATGAAACAACAGGAAATTGAATTGATCGAACTGAACGAGGCCTTCGCATCACAATCCTTGGCCATCATTAAAGAACTAAGCTTAAATACCGAAATATTGAACGTAAACGGCGGCGCTATCGCACTTGGCCACCCACTGGGTTGTACCGGCGCCAAGCTTTCTGTGCAGCTTTTTGATGAATTGAAGCAAAGAAAAAGCAAATATGGCATGGTGACCATGTGCGTGGGAACTGGTCAGGGCGCGGCAGGGATATTTGAGTTGTTGTAGGGAATAAAATATAGCAGCAGTTACCCTCTCTTCGCCCGCGGTGAAAAGAGGGTAGCTACAAATTTTGGAAAAGAAGAACGAAGACACAAAAACATTAAATCCAATAGTTATGAGTACAGTAGCAGAACAGACGCATTTAAAAGGCGGCGAATTTTTGATAAAAGATACGAATGCTGAAGACGTGTTCATTCCCGAAAATTGGGATGAAGAACAGCTGATGATCGCGCAAACCTGCGAGGATTTTATCAACCAGAAAGTGGTCCCGATATTGAACCGCATTGACGCACAGGAAGAAGGGCTGATGGTAAAACTGATGGATGAAGCCGGCGAGTTGGGTATGCTGGGCGTATCCATCCCCGAGGAATATGGAGGCTTTGGCAAGGATTTTACCACATCGATGCTCGTGAGCGAGAAAACTGGTCCCGGGGCTTCTTTTTCGGTGGCCGCCATGGCTCATACCGGTATAGGCACGCTGCCCATTCTGTACTATGGTAATGAGGAACAAAAAAACAAATATATCCCCAAGCTCACTACCGGTGAATGGAAAGGCGCTTATTGTTTGACCGAACCCGGTTCCGGCTCGGATGCCAACTCCGGCAAAACCAAAGCGACTTTGTCTGCCGACGGCAAACATTATATGCTGAACGGGCAAAAAATGTGGATCACTAATGGCGGTTTTGCCGATATCTACACCGTTTTTGCAAAAATCGACGATGATGAAAACCTGAGCGCTTTTATCGTTGAAAAAAACTTTGGAGGCATTTCCTTAAATCCGGAAGAGCACAAAATGGGCATCAAAGGCAGCTCGACCCGCCAGGTATTTTTTAATGATTGCCCGGTGCCGGTTGAGAATTTGCTTTCCGAGCGCCAAAACGGTTTCAAGATCGCGGTAAACATCCTTAACCTGGGGCGCATCAAACTTGGTGGTGCGGCGCTGGGCGGCGCAAAAGCGGTTGTGACCAATGCGGTGAAGTACGCCAATGAGCGCGAGCAGTTTGGCCGGCCGATCGCAAAATACGGTGCTATCCGCTACAAGCTGGCTGAACAGGCCACAAGGTTGTATGCATGTGAGTCGGCCACCTATCGCGCCAGCCAAAATATTGAAGATGCTACGCATAGCCTGATCGAAAGCGGCATGGATTCGTCGAAAGCTAAACTGAAAGGAACCGAGGAGTTTGCCATCGAAGCCGCAATTATCAAGGTCCATGCATCCGAAATGCTGGATTACGTGGTGGATGAAGGCGTACAGATATATGGCGGTATGGGCTACAGCGCGGAAGCGCCGATGGAGCGCGCCTATCGCGACAGCCGCATCAACCGCATATTTGAAGGCACTAATGAGATCAACCGGATGCTTACTGTCGACATGATGCTGAAACGCGCCATGAAAGGTGAACTCGACCTGATGGGCCCGGCTCAAAAAGTAGCATCGGAATTGATGAGCATACCCGATTTCAGTATCGAAGACGAGGATTTCTTTACTACGGAAAAGAAATATATCAATAACTTTAAAAAAGCCGTGCTGATGGTGGCCGGGTCAGCGGTGCAAAAATTGATGACGACCCTTGCCAGGGAACAGGAAATATTGATGTACATTGCCGATATGCTGATCGAAACTTACGTAAGCGAATCTGTGCTGCTAAGGGTTGAAAAACTGGCAAGCCAGCGCGGCGAGGATAAAGTAAGCGAACATAAAGACATGATGCAGGTTTATATCCGTGACGCAGGCGACAAGATCTTTAAGGCCGGCAAAGAGGCATTGAATTCATTTGTTGAAGGTGACGAAGCAAGGATGATGATGGTTGGTTTAAAACGCTTCACCAAAACGGAGGCGATAAATACTACCGCAGCGCGCAGAAGAATTGCCGCAAAATTGATCGACGAAAATAAGTATTGTTTCTGAGTGGTTTATTGGTTCACTGGTTCATTAGTTCATTGGTTGGGTTTGCTGGCATGTTGGCTATCTGACCCGTTCTTACGACTAATCCGCCAGACACCAATGAACTAATGAACCAGTGAACCAATGAACACAAGACTGTTTGATTGCATCGAAATCCAGGCGCAGGCACCTGTGCCCAACCTATTAAACGGTAAACTGAACGGGGCCTGGGTGCATTACAGCACGCAGCAGGCGCACGAAAGAATCTATGGGCTCGCCGCGGCCTTATTGGACATGGGCGTATCTGCAAACGACTGGACAACCGAAGGGCGGGACAAAATAGGGTTGATCAGCGCCGGGCGGCCGGAATGGCTGATGACCGACCTGGCTGTGCAGCTAACCGGCGCGATCCTTGTGCCGCTTTATCCGAACACCGGACCGAAGGAGCTGCAAGAAATACTGCGCGAGGCGGGCGTAAAATACCTGTTCGTCGGGACGAAAGAGTTGTATGATAAGGTGGGCCTTATCCTTTCTGAATTACCTGACCTAAAAAGAGTATACACCTTTGACCAGGTTGCGGGCGCCGAAAATTGGGAAACGCTGTTAAAATCGTTCGATCAGGCCGATCGGGATAAAATAAAATCCATTTGCAGCCGTATCGGGGAAGATAATATTTCTACAATTATCTATACCTCCGGTACTACCGGCCATCCAAAAGGGGTGATGCTGACACACAAAAACATCATGAGCAATGTGAAAACGTGCGCCATTTTATTACGACAAGTGCCCTTTAAGGAAAAGGTTGCATTGAGCTTTTTACCGCTCAATCATATTTTCGAGAAAATGACGAGCTACATCTACCTGTTTAATGGCTATACCATTCATTACGCGGAAAGCATGGACACGATCGGCGCCGACCTAAAGGACGTGAAGCCGTCAATCTTTACCTCAGTGCCGCGTTTGCTGGAAAAAGTATTCGAAAAGATCATGATCACCGGGCAAAGTCTTACCGGGATAAAAAGAAAAATATTCTTCTGGTCGATAAGGGTGGCCGAGCAATTTGAGCTGGAAGACAGGGGCTTGTGGTATAATATCCAATTAGCCATTGCCGATAAACTGGTGTTTAAAAAATGGCGCGAGGCACTGGGCGGCAATGTGGAGATCATCCTGCTGGGCAGTTCGGCCACGCCGGTAAGGCTGGAGAAAATATTTACCGCTGCCGGCGTAAATGTGATGGAAGGGTATGGCCTTACCGAGACATCACCGGTAATTGCGGTTAATCGTTATAAAATTTCAGCGCGCAGGTTCGGTACCGTGGGTCCGCTTATCGATGAAGTGGAGGTAAAAATTGCGGAGGACGGCGAAATACTATGCAAAGGGCCAAATATTATGGCCGGTTACTATAAACAACCACAGCTGACAGCAGAAGTGATAACCGATGGGTGGTTCCACACCGGCGACGTGGGGGCGTTTGACGGGCCCTTCCTAAAAATCACCGACCGTATCAAAGAAATATTCAAAACATCCGGCGGAAAATACGTGGCGCCGCTGCCTATTGAGAACCGGATGAAAGAAAGCCCTTTGATCGAACAGATGATGGTGGTCGGCTCCAACCGCAAATTCACTGCGGCGTTGATCGTACCTTCATTCGTTAACCTGCGCTCTTGGTGCGCAACAAATAAGATCAACGGGTCGTCGATAAACGACCTTGTTAAGGACCCAAAAGTGATTGAGCTGTTTCAATCCATCGTGGATAAATATAATCCGGAATTCAATCATGTTGAACAGGTAAAAAAGATAGCATTACTGCCCGGCGAATGGTCGATCGATGGAGGAGAACTAACGCCAACAGGCAAGATGAAACGCCGCGTTATCCTCGAAAAATACAACGGCGAGATCGAAAAGATATATGCCGAAGCAAACAACATAAACCCCGTTCATATATGAATACCCTGCAACTCGCTATCTCCGACAAACTTGCGGTTATAACATTGGATAGAGGGCGCTCCAACCCCATCAACGTGGAAATGATTGCCGAACTCACCCAGGTGATAAAAAGCCTGGAGGAAAACAACGACGTGGCCGGGGTGATCCTGGCGGGTAAGGAAAATTTCTTTTCCTCGGGTGTAGACTTGATAGAAGTTTACGACTACGATGAACACAAGATCAAACAATTTTGGGTCGATCTGCTCGACCTCCAAACCACCCTTTTCAGCTTTAAAAAGCCAATGGTGGCGGCCATTACGGGGCATAGCCCTGCTGGCGGCTGCGTGTTGGCCATCTGCTGCGATTACCGCGTAATGGCGCAAGGGAAGTTTATTATAGGGCTGAATGAAGTGCCGGTTGGGATAATTGTGCCCGAAACTATCTGCGACAATTATGCATTCTGGATCGGCAAGCGCAAGGCGTATCAATACCTGCTTGAAGGTAAATTACTAACGGTCGACGAAGCGCTGCGCGACGGCCTTATCGATGAAGTTTGCGAATCCGAAAATGTAATGGAAGCTGCCGAACGGAAAATTCGCGCATACATGAAATTCAATGCCGCAACGTGGAGCCAAAGCAAACTGAACCTTCGCGGCGAGCTGATTGCCCGTTTTAATGCCGACAAAACTGCCGGCCTCGAACAGATGCTCAAACAATGGTGGGCGCCGGAAACGCGGCAGACTTTGCAAGCTATTATCTACAATTTAAAAAATCCCCCAGCTAAAAAAGCTTAATTATTATGGCGACTACACCGGTAAACCCGCCCGCCGCGGCGCTGAGCGGAATGTTAAGGGAAGATGTCCTTAAAGGCAAAACCATTATCGTAACCGGCGGCGGAACGGGGCTTGGCAAAGCTATGGGTACTTACTTTTTGCAGCTCGGCGCTAATTTGGTGATCACCAGTCGCAAGCTGGACGTTCTGCAAAAAACTGCTGCCGAAATGGAAGTACAAACCGGTGGCAAAGTACTGGCCGTCGCTTGCGATGTGCGCAACTACGAAGAGGTGGAGAAAATGCTCCATGCAGCCGTTGAGACTTTTGGCCGCGTAGATGTTGTGGTGAACAATGCTGCCGGGAACTTCATTTCGCCTACCGAGCGGCTTTCCGCAAATGCGTTTTCTTCGGTGATCGATATCGTTTTAAAGGGATCTGTAAATTGCTCATTGGCAGCCGGCAAATACTGGATAAAAGAAGGTATCCCAGGCAATATCCTGAATATCATCACTACTTATGCTTTTACAGGCTCGGCTTATGTTGTGCCATCCGCCTGTGCAAAAGGAGGTGTGCTGGCGATGACGCGCTCCCTTGCGGTTGAATGGGGAAGACACGGCATCCGTGCTAATGCCATCGCGCCGGGGCCATTCCCAACAAAGGGCGCCTGGGATCGCCTGCTGCCCGGCGACCTTGCCGAAAAATTCAACCCGCAAAACCGGGTGCCACTAAAGCGGGTAGGCGCCCACCAGGAACTGGCTAATCTGGCCGCTTTCCTCGTGTCTGACTTTTCAGCATACATTAACGGCGAAGCGATCACCATCGACGGCGGTGAATGGCTGCAAGGCGCGGGCCAGTTCAGCGGACTGGAGGCGGTGACCGATCAGATGTGGGATATGGTAGCGATGATGACGAAGGGGGCGAAGGGAAGTTGATTCGCCGGCTGGCTTAAAAAAATGATCGATTTTTCGATCTGACCATTTACTATATCAATGCATATAATAATACCAATTGCTGTAGTATTTATTGTCGAAATTCTCTTTACTATCAAATTTTATAGAAAATTCGGATTCGCTCCAGTAATTAAACTCATCATATTCCTTCAATATTTCAAAGTATTTTTTTGACCATCCTGCCTTTAAATCAGTCATTTCGTACTGGATAACTTGTTCATCTGTAAAAAGAAAAAAGGTGGCTATTGCAAATGAATTTAAAATATACCACAGGTTTTTATCATTTATATCTTCTTTCAGCTTTTCCAATCGTTCTTTTGGAATTTGACCGTTTGCTTCTTCTTGCGCTATAGGTTTAAAGGCGCTATAGTAAACAAAGACATCATCCACATCGTAAGTTGTTCTTTCTGATTTCTGAAAAAAACTAAACAGGCTTTTACTTTTTGCTAACCTTTGCGCCCTTAACACCGTTTTTAACTGCTGACCAATCTCCCTTTGTTTTTTTGGATCGAAGCTGAATAAAGTCGGACCATCGAACTTTTCCTTTTCGCTTGCGAACTCGAAACATATTTGAAGCCTCGGTTGGTTCCGGGGTTCAATCGTGTCATAGATAATGTTCACTGTTTTTACATTATAGTTTTTGTCTATCCATTCCGCCAGGGGTTTAAATTCAGGCTTCATTGACGCCTTAGCTTGCATTATCAATTTGGTTTCTTTATAGTCGTTATCCCAGGCTGTTATCATGGTGTAAGTTTCATTAGTAATTTATCGACAATCTCTTTCTTCACAGCCCCACAATCTTTGCCTTCTCACCTTCCGGCTTAAAATGGATAAAAGCCTCAGCCGCTTTAACGCCAGCCTCCAGCCCTCGAAATTCTTCCAGCGGTTTAAAATAATTGTTATAAGTGTTTACAGGATCCTGCGTTTGATGGGCAAACATGGCGCCTTTTTTCTTTTCGCGCCAGGCGGTTATATCTACATAATCTGTCGGCACAAAAGCCATCGTTTCAACGCCGGTATTCACCTCGTAAAAATAAAGATGAAACGTACGGCCTGATCTTACCCATGCAGTAAGTGCCAACAACCCTGTCACCTGGTGATCCGGGTGTCCATCCACCGGCCATTGGGTGAAAACCAGATCGGGTTTTTCGGCCATGATCATCTTGCCGATCTTTTCAGTCTCCTCTTTATTTAAAACGGAATTGCCGTCTATCTGCCCGGCAAATTTTGGTATGGTGTTTAATATTTTGCAGGCTTTTTCGGCTTCAGCCGTGCGCAGGGCGGCCATTTCGGCGTAGGTCTTTTTTGGATCGCTGGCCTCGCCGCGGGTAAGATATAAAAAGGTCACCTTGTGGCCCGCTTCGCTGTAACGGGCTATGGTGCCGCCGCAGCCAAATTCCGGGTCGCCGGGATGGGCGCCAAGGCAAAGGATATTTAGTTTTTTATCCGGCTTTGTTGGCGCCGCAGCAACCGGGGCGATGGATAACCCGCCTAAAGCAAGTGCTGACAATTTGATGAAATCGCGGCGGGCAGGTTTGTTTTTTTTCATAGTTAAATTTATGCAAGATTTGTTAAATTGTAGAGACGCAATATTTTGCGTCTTAGCCTCGCGTGTTAAAAAACATTTTCCATCTGTTTGTTGGGAGACGCAAAATATTGCGTCTCTACGTTCGGTAAAATCTTTCTAAAACAGTTTATTACATTTGTTAGATGGAGAGAATTATCATTTACCCAAAAAACAAAAAGGAATCATCGGCGGTAAAAACAATACTAAACGCAATGAAGATAAAATTTGAGCGAACATGTGATATTTATCCCGGCACTGTCTTATATGGTGTAGCTGAATCAATAAAACAGGCCGATGAGGGCAAACTGATACCTTATACCGGAATTAAAAACATGCTGATCGCGATGCTTGTGGTAATATTGTTCGTCCCTTTAAACACATCGGCAATAACGAGGGTTCCGTCAAAAAAAGACACCACCTTCAATACCGACTCCGTCCTCAAAATCATGAAACGCGTGGGCGACTGGCAGCTGCAATACTGGCAAACGAAAGGTTTTACCCACAAAAAAAAAGACTGGACAAACGCCGCCCTGTACACCGGCCTGGTTGATTTGAGCCGAACAAGCAAAGATGATAAATATGACAAGGCCCTCATCGATATAGGTAATGAGGTGGGCTGGACAACCGGGCCTGTGCGCCTGATGGCTGATGACTATTGCGTGGGGCAAACCTGGTCGCTGCTCTATATGAAATATAAACGGCCGGAAATGATCGCGCCGTTCCGGCATTTGGCAGATAGTATTGTCAACCTTCCTTTTAGTGAATCGCTGGAATGGAAGAACAATATCCAGAACCGCGAATGGGCCTGGTGCGATGCCTTGTTTATGGGGCCGACCGCCTTAGCCTATTTGTCGACCGCAACCGGCGATAGGAAATACTTAGATAAAGCCACGAAGCTTTGGTGGAAAACTACCGATTATTTGTACGACCCGCAGGCACACCTTTACTCCCGCGATGGCAGCTTTTTAAATAAGAAAGAGCAAAATGGCGAAAAAGTATTTTGGTCGAGGGGAAACGGCTGGGTATTGGCCGGGCTGGCAAGGGTTTTGGAAAATATGCCTGCCAATTACCCGGACAGGCAAAAGTTTGAAACACTTTTTAAGGATATGGCGGCCAAAGTAGCCTCGCTACAGCAGCCCGATGGCAGCTGGCATGCCTCTTTACTTGATCCCGGCAGTTACCCTATTAAAGAAACCAGCGGAACGGGTTTTTACTGCTATGCAATTTTATGGGGATTGAATCACGGCTTGCTGGATAGGGCGCAATACTGGCCGGTGGCTAAAAAAGCATGGGTAGCGCTGATCAATTCCGTTCAGCCGGATGGTATGCTGGTTTATGTGCAACCTATCGGGGCCAGTCCGGATAAAGTAAACGCGCAAAGCAATGAAGTTTATGGCACGGGGGCCTTTTTGCTGGCAGGTGGCCAGCTTTATCAATTCCTTCAAAAAAATCACAACCGGTTTTAACAATGGTGGAATGAAGAGTCCTAAAAGCAAGGGAGCTGCCCAAAAGAGGCAACTCCCTAACACGTGAATTTTAAAAATAAAACAATTACACCTGATTATTCTATTTTTAGTTTAGTTGGTAATTAATGTGTTTTTCAGCGATCTGCAGGAAGCGGGCATCGGCTTCTTTTTCATCACTCAGCGTTTGTTTCAGTACGTCTGCAGCGTTAGTATAACCCATTGTTCTGGCCAACGTTGCAAGTCCGGTGTAGGTAGCGATTTTGTAATGTTCCGCTTTCTGACCTGCAAAAACCAGGCCGGCGTCTCTTTGCGGGGTTCCCCTTTCCGTTTCCTCAATAACCTCCACACCCTGGTCAACAATATTGGCGATAGCAGGGCTTTTAATCGAGTCTACCTTTTCGTTCACCATTCCGAATACCTTTTCCAGCCGGTCGATATGTGTCTGCGCCTGTTTTCGGTTATTGCCAAAGGCATCTTTCAGTTCGGGTGTGGTGGCGGCGTCCTGGAGCTTTGGCATTGCCTCGCCCAGCTTCTTTTCAGTCCAATAGATGTCCTTCAACTGGTGAACGAAAAACTCCTTGAGCTTTAAATTGTTCCCCTTCATTGTTTGTGTTTCCATAATTAGCAAATTAGAATTTATGATGAGTTAGAATTAAGCAGATCTATAGGATTTTTAAGACGAACAAGCCGCAACGCCTTCCCATATGATTATTCAGGATATAAATGAAAATCCTCCATTCAACCGGCAGCGATGCCGAATGATCATTTTAGAGAACACAAACCGAAATGTAACTTTAAGTTAATTTTATATTTCTTCTCTCTTTAAGGATGATTTCGAATAATTGGCTTTTTCAATCAATAGATGTAAATTATACGCCCATTTAACATACTTATTGCCTGTCGGAATGGCAAAAACAAGCCAGGCGTGAAGCCACGAGCCATAACTATTTAATTTGTAGTTAAATACGATAAATAAAATATTTAAAAATTATTCGGTTTCGACGCTGCTGGTTTAGCTGTTTGCTGACGGACAAAATCCAGGCACGTTGTTTAAGCTGTGTTCCTGGATGGGATGTCTGGTTTGATAAAAATAAATGCCATCAGCGCCGCCGCAAAGCCAAGGGCAGCTGATATTTTTAAAATGATGGAATACATGGCGATAAAGCTGTTATGGTAAGATTTTACGATAACAGCTTTATTCTTTGGTTCAATATTTTTGGGGACATGGGCATTGCCCATATCTTTGGCCTGGGCCATGACGGCTTGTTTTTGCGCCGGGTTGAGCGGCAAAGGAGCTATTTCGTGCTGTAAGGCCCCCGCAAAAAACAGTACCGCCAACGTGCCGAAAACTGCATTGGTAAAAACACCGGCAATACGCGAAACCGCATTATTAATGCCCGAGGCTGTTCCTGAAAAATGATCGCTGACGGAAGTCATAACCGCGGTTGTGAGCGGTGCTACCGTTATTGCCATACCTAATCCAAAAACGATTATCCCCGGGAAAAAGCTGGTCCAGTAATCGGACGCGCCGTTTGTTTGTTTGATGAAAGATAGCAGCAAAAAGCCGGCGCCTGCGATAGCCGGACCGATAATAAGCAACGGCCGGGGCCCATGTTTATCGGCAATGGCGCCGGAACGACGCGCAATACCGACCATCAAAACCGGGAATGGCAAAAAGGTAAGCCCCGATTGCAACTGGCTGTAGCCTTGCACCTGCACCATGTTTAACGACATGAACAACATCGCCGCGCCTAAGCCTGCATAAAGGAAAAAGGTAAGTAAATTAGCGCCGCTAAAAGTCGAATTGGCGAACAATTTCAGCGGCATCATTGGGTGACTGCTTCGATATTCGATCACGACAAATAAAACCAGCAACACAAAACCAACTACCAGCGAAACGATAACTTGCGCATTGCGGTAACCTAAATCGGGAATTCGTAAAAAACCGAACGTGAACAGCGCCAGGCCAAGTACGATGCTAATAGCACCCGCATAGTCGATCTTATGATTGGCGCCCTCGTCGCGGCTTTCCTTCACCCGCGAAGCCAATATCACCAACGCAGCCAACCCGAGCGGCACATTTATAAAAAAGATATAACGCCATAACCCGGCATCTGCAAGCGCGCCGCCCAATGCCGGCCCGCCGATTGTGACCACGGTAGTAAAAGCGGTCCAGGTACCGATGGCCTTCCCGCGTTCGCCGGGCTGGATAGACGACGAAATGAGCGACAAACTGCCCGGTATCATCAGCGCTCCGCCGGCGCCTTGTATCGCCCGAAAGATAACCAGCCAGGTAACATCCGGTGCAAAACCGCAGGCAGCGGAACCACAAATAAAAACAAAAATGCCCACCATGAACACCTTTTTCCGGCCGAGTTTATCGCCCAATGAGCCCCCGATCAGGATCAAAGCGGCAAGCATCAAAATGTAGGCATTTAAAATCCAGAAGAGATCAGTACCTGTGGCATGCAGACTTTTTTGCAGCGAGGGCAGTACCACATTAAGCGCCGTGCCATCAATAAAAGCCATAGAGGATGCCAGGATGGAAGAAACCATTATCCATTTGCCGGCGCGGCTGCCTAATGCAACTGTTTCCATGTTAGTGGGTTATATGGTAAATGTAGTTAGTATAAATGTCAACCTCGTGCTTATTTGTAAAAATGACTGTTTATAAAACTTTCCGCACTGCTCTTCCCAAAATCTCAACCCCTTCTTCCAGCTCCTTTAAATTCAGCGAAGCAAACCCCAGCCGTATAAAGCTGTGCCGGCCACGGTCGTCATTAAAATACCCGCTGCCGTCGCTTACCGACAGGCCCATTTCGGCTGCTTTTTCGGCGACTTGACCGGCATGTATGGCATCTGCGTATTTTATCCAAATGGCAAAGCCGCCGTCAGGTAATTTGAAGGAGACTTTGTCGCCCAGGTGCTCATTTAGTAACCCGGCCAGTGCATCACGCCGTTCGTGGTAAATTTTATTGGTTTTTTTTAGGTGACGCCCGATGTCCCCGTTTTTTAACAGGTTAGCCATCGCTTCTTCCAGTAATTGCTCACCCTGTCGGTCGATCATCCGGCGCAATTGGGTGAGTTGCTCAATTAAATTGGATGGCGCAACTACAAAACCGACCCGGATACCCGGCGCTATCGTTTTGCAAAATGACCCCACGTAGATCACGCTTCCATAATAATCAGCGCTGGCCAGCGGCAAAATAGGGCTGCTGCTGTAGTGAAAATCGTAATCGTAATCATCCTCAAGGATGGCAAACCGGTATTTCATCGCCAGTTCAAGCAGCTGCATGCGCCGTTCGGAACTTAGGGTAACGGTAGTAGGGCGGTGATGATGCGGAATGATATAAAGCAGCCTCACCTTTTTCTTTTTGCAAATATCCTCCACCGCGTTCAGGTCGATGCCGCAATCGTCAAGCGGCACCAATTCAAGCCGGGCGCCTGCCCGCTCAAATACCATATTTGCCACCGGGTAGCCCGGGTCGGGCACCAGTACGGTATCATTTTTCTTCAATAAAACCTGTGAGGTAAGGTACAAAGCCATTTGTACGCCCTTGGTTATTAAAATATTGGCCGGACTTACCTGCAGCCCCCGGGTATCGCCGAGGAACTTTGCCAGTTCAATGCGCAAGTTTTCCGAGCCTTGTGCCGGCCCGTACATCAGGTATTTGGAGGTGAACTTGTAATTGCCAAAACGGCGGTATTCCCGCACCAACAGGTCGATAGGGGCAAGCCGGGTGTCCGGAAACCCGTCATTAAATATTAGGTTTTGTGTGAGTTTCGGTTCAAGAAAAGTGATGTCGGCATCCCCGCCGTTACCCAGGTCAAAAAATGTTTTATTTGGAAAGCTGTGCGAGCCGTTATTTGCCGTCAGCGGTTTTGGTTTAACGTCGGGCAGGTTTTTAGCTACAAAAATACCCCTGCGCGGAAAAACATCGACCCAGCTTTGTGCATACAGCTCATCGTAAGCCGCCACTACCGTCTTTCGGTGAACGTGAAGGGCCGCCGCCAACGCCCGGCTCCCCGGCAAAGCACTTTCGGGTTTAAGCGTTCCCCGCCGGATGCGGTTAATAATTCCATTGGCGATCTGCTGATAGACCGGCACGGGCAAGTCTTTATCAATGGTAAGCAGGCTTTCGACTATCGACATAACTGGACTACTTTACTTGTTATTTCTGGACTATAAAGGTAGGCCAATTTCACAATACCTTAGCATCATATTTAAAAATCAAAGACATGCAACCACTGCAACAATCGAAATTACCTTCCCTGTATTTACGGCTTGCCATAGGCTCGGCTTATTTGTGGGAAGTCGCTGACCGTTTTGGCCTGTTAGGCGCACATGGTCAGCCGCACGTCGGTTGGGGAGACTGGCCGCATTTTTTGGCTTATGCCCGGCAGGTGATGGGCTTTTTACCCACCGGATGGGTGCCCGTCCTGGCGGTGCTGGCCACGATCGGCGAGGCGCTTTTTGGTATGCTGGTCGCTATTGGCCTGTTTACCCGGTTTGCAGCAATAGGCAGCGGGATACTCAGCCTTTGTTTTGCCATTGCGATGTCCATTTCATTTGGGATCGATTCACCGCTGGGCTATTCGGTTTTTATCCTGAGTGCGGCGAGTTTTCTATTGGCAACCCTTCAGCAGTATTCATGGAGTGTCGATTCATTTCTGGCAAAACGAAAGGTAAACAGTCCGGTAGTTAAAGGCAGCGTGATAGTCCTTCTGCTTGTTTGCTTTACCACCAATGTAAATGCACAAGCCGTGCAGCACCGGGCAAAAGTAAAGGCCGGTAACATCACCGAAAAATATCTCCTTCAACAATTTCTTAACGAAAACGGCATCACTAACAAAGAAGTTCAAATAGAGGTGGTGACTTTTCCTCCGGGAAGCGCTTCTCCTGCTCATCGTCACCCCTGCCCCACATTCGGTTATGTACTGGAGGGTGAAATCGAATCGGTTTTTGAAGGCAGGCAGCACTTATTTAAGCAAGGCGATGCCTTTTATGAAAAAACCAATGGGCTGCATTCGGTTACCAGGAACAAGGATCCAAAAAGTCCCGCCAGGCTGCTGGTGTTTTTTATCAACGAGCCGAAAAAGCCAAATTCCGTAAGTGTAAAATAAAACAGATCAATAACCAAATCAAACAAATAGCAATGAAACGCATCATTTGTGAAACCTGTGGAACCCAGTATGGGGAAGATGTGCAATCAACCGGCATCTGTCCCATCTGCAATAACGACCGCCAATACATCGGCGACAACGGCCAGCAATGGACTAACATGGGTGAATTGAAAAAAAAACATCGTGTGAAGATCAGCCAGATTAATGAGCGCTTGTACACTTTGAAAATGGAACCTGCTTTTGCGCTTGGACAACGGGCTTTTTTAGTGTTGTCGCCTGGCGGGAATGTTCTTTGGGATTGCATCCCGCTGCTGGACAGCGCCACTATTGACTTTATTAATTCAAAAGGCGGTTTAAAGGCCATCGTTTTTTCGCACCCGCACTACTACAGTAGCATGAACGAATGGGCGGCGGCCTTTGACGGTCCAATTTATATTCACCAAAATGACCGGGAGTTTGTTTTTTATCATGGCGATAATGTCAAGCTATGGGGCGGTCACGAGCATTCGCTTTGGGATGATATTAGCATCGTTCATATCGGCGGGCACTTTCCAGGCAGCTGTTTACTTCGAGTTGGCGCTCTTTCGCAAAAAGGGACCATTTTAACCGGCGATAGTTTGTATCTGTCCAAAAGCAAACGCCACATAGCCATGATGTATAGCTACCCCAACCAGATATTGCTTCCAAAAGCGGAATTCGCTGCCGCGCGCCAAAAATGTACGGGCTTGAACTTCGATACTTTGTATGGCGCGTTTGAGGGTCAAAACCTCGAAGGTAAGGCGTACGATGTATTTATCACTTCAATGGAAAGGTATAAGAAAGCATACGCAATTTAAACTGTGAAAAACTAAATAATCAAAAACATGAAAGAGACACTATCCAATAAGCCGTCGCTACTGCTATTAGCCGTAGCTTTTGCCATCGTTTACATCGTTTGGGGCTCAACTTACTTTTTTATTCAAATGGCGGTACACGGCTTCCCGCCGATGTTGATGGGCGCGCTACGCTTTTTTACGGCCGGTATCATCATGCTTGCCTGGTGTTATTTTAAGGGCGATAAAATATGGGTGCTTAAAAATCTGGTCAGCTCCGGTATTAGTGGTTTGCTGATGCTGTTCATCGGGACCGGCGTCATTATCGTCGTCGAAAAAACTTTGCCAAGCTCAATCGTTGCCATAATGGTATCAGCTAACCCCATCTGGTTTGTGGTGCTGGATAAACCCAACTGGAAGACCAATTTAAGCAATAAAACCACCCTTGGCGGCATCATACTGGGCTTTGGCGGCGTACTGCTGCTTTTTGGCGAGGCTTTAAGCAAATCGATTTCAGGAGGTATGGGCGCCACTCAACTAACCGGGCTTGTGCTGTTGCTGCTGAGCCCCGTGGCCTGGTGTTCCGGCTCGCTTTTTTCAAAAAAGCACGGCGGCAGCGGTCCGGCCAGGGTAAACACTGCCTGGCAGATGGTTATCGCCGGTTTGGCTTTCGTTATTGCCAGCTTTTTCGGCGGGGAATACCATGGTTTCCGTTTAGAGCAGGTGCCCGCACAAGCCTGGCTGGCTTTGGGTTATTTGATTGTGTTCGGGTCCATAGGTGCGTTTAGTGCTTATGTTTGGCTGCTATCCGTAAAAACGGCAACCCAGGTGAGCACCCATTCCTATGTTAACCCGGTTATTGCCGTATTGCTTGGCGTCTTATTCGCTCATGAACATATTTCAACGCTTCAGCTTTTTGGGTTATTTGTTATACTATTTAGCCTTTTGCTGGTTAACCTGAAAAAGTATGCATTTAAATTACCCCGGTTTACCCGTATATTAAAAAGGAAAGCAGCACCCGTTGTATGCTGCGAGATTTGAGCATCTCGTGTCTCACTCCAATTAACAAAAACATAATAACATGAAATCAAGAATGGACATCAACAAAGCAGAACCGGGCATTTACCAGGCCATGTTTGCCGCCGATACAGCGTTAAAGGGTTTTGACATCGACCCTAAACTAAAGGAACTGATTAAGGTAAGGGTTTCTCAGATAAACGGCTGCGGCTATTGCATCAACTATCACACAAAAGATGCGCTGATTTTGGGCGAGACGAACCAGCGATTGTTTGCCTTATCAGCCTGGTGGGAAACGCCTTTTTTTACCGAAGAGGAGCACGCGGCGCTGAAACTGGCTGAAGAAGTAACCCATATTGCCAATGGCGTCAGCGACGACACTTACAAGCGGGCAATAAAGCTATTCGGAGAACAAAAAGTAGCTCAGTTAATATTTATTGCCATTACCATCAACAGCTGGAACCGGGTTGCTATACCTGTCCATATGGTTGCGGATCAGGATTAAAGTCAGCTGTTATAGGAGGTTTTTGAAAAGCAGCCGGTGGGTAACCGGCTGCTTTTCAATGTAAAGTAAAATGGCAAAAACAATTCACACACTTCAATTGCTTAACATAATGATAATATTGAGTTTATATTAAAATCACATAGTTTTGGAGTAAATTATAGCCATGAAAAAAGACAAACAGCAATCTCCGGCTAAAGCCGCAAGGAAAGCGATCCAGGAAAGTTTAATCAAAACATTAAAAACTATAGCAAGCCAGTTGCAGAAACAAGGTATCCACACCGATATCGATGTTGAGAAAGAATCGAAAAAACTGGCAAAAAAAATCACGAAGGGCGCAAAAGTCGATCAGCCTGCAGCGCCTGCAGCTCATAAGGAAAGCCCTGCGGCAGCCGAAGCAAAGGCTCCGGCAAAGGAAGCAGCACCGGTAAAAGCAAAGCCGGCCGCAAAAAGTCCCGAACCGAAAGTTGAAAAGGCAGCAGCACCCGTAGCTGTGCCTAAGGCGCCTGTTTCAGCCGCTACAGCTTCAAAGAACGGAAGACCAGTTGCTAAGAAAGCTGCCGAGAAAAAATAAATCAGGGAACTTTCCTGATAAAAAAACACCACAGGCTCGAAGCCGGTGGTGTTTTTTGTTTATAAACATCACCTTCTTCACCGGCCTTACCATAAAACCCCTTTATAGTAACGCGTTTTTTACGGTATCATCGGTTTATATTTAATATTTTAGCCAGAGGTACAACCAATTAAACCAGGAGATTAATGGAAAACCTTAAACGCCGCAAGTTTATAAAAGATGCGCTGATCGCAGGGGCGGGCATTTCACTCGTGCCTGATATTTTGAAGGCTGAGGCACGCTCAAAAGTCAACATTAAATCCACTGCAAACCCAAAAAAAGTAATCGTTGCGGGAGGCGGGATCACCGGGCTTTGCTGCGCTTATGAATTGATGAAAGGCGGCCACGACGTAACCGTCCTGGAGGCTTCGGGGCGTTATGGCGGTCATGTTTTTACCGGGCGCGACGGGCTATCCGATGGCTTGTACGCAGATTTCGGCGCCGACCACATTACTAAACCAGGCTACGAGCATTTTTTTGAATATGTAGATGCGTTCGGCCTAACGGCTATTCCGTACCCGAATGCTGAAGGCTCGCAGGCGGCATATGATCCCGACGCCATGAGAATGATCGGCGGCAAGTTTTATACCGCGGAGACACTGAAGGACCCGGCCGCGCTGGCTAAATTTGGTTTTAACGACAGGGAGGTGAAGCAGATCACGCAAAAAGGGATGTATTCATTAAGTTCCCTTTTTATTAAGCCGTACCTAAGCAAGTTTACAGATGCCAATCAACCATTTGGCGTAGGTTATGACGATCTGGATAATGTTGCCATTGCTGATGTTTACAAAAAGGAGGGCGCATCACCTGCCGCACTGCGCCATTTGGGAGGGCATAACTCCAACGCCCTTTACCATTTGTGGCGCGCTGCCATCATGGATTTTCGCGGCATACCAGCCTCCGAGGGCGACACCTATCATTTAGAGGACGGGAATGAGCAATTGCCCATCGCGTTTGCCAAGCGCCTGGGTGAGCGGGTAAAATTAAATCATCCCATAACCGCGATCAAACGAGATGCGAAAAGTGTTGCGGTTACCTATCGCGCCTATGGCACAGATACCGAAAAAGAAATGACAGCAGATGTGCTGGTAAACTGCATTACCCTGCCCATTTTCCGAAATATCCCGGTCACGCCGCCATTGTCTGCGGAAAAACAATACGTAGTGGATAACTTAGCGTATTCATCGCACCCGTTTTACGTATTTGAAGCAAGTACGAAATTCTGGCTGGATGATGGTTTTAAGAGCATCAATATGGAATTTGAGCACCCGGATATTTCCTCTGTCTGGCTGGAGACGAATCGGGTAGACACTACACGGGTCATTTTAAAAGCCTATGGTCCCGGCGGCCTTTCGCCGCAACGGGTGCTGGCGGCATTCAGGGAGGTTTACCCGGGCAAGCATGATACGATAGAACAAGCACTCACTAAAGACTGGACCGTAGACAAATTCGCCCCGGCCTGCGAAATGGAACCTTTCCCCATTGGCGAGATGAAAAAATTCTGGCCGCAAATTATGCAGCCTGACGGCCGGATATATTTTGCCGGCACTTATGCCGACAACATGAGCCGGGGCATGGAATCGTGCCTGCGCTCGGCACAGCGGGTAGCAAAGGAAATCGATAAGCTATAAACAATTTCGGATGTCGGATATTCGTCCCGATAACTATCGGGATCGGATTTACATTAAATAGATAATACCTCTATGTTATAGATGATGCTTATAATTAGAAACTATGGCTTTATTACCGTGAGCTTGCTGGTTTGTCTCCTTTCAGCATGGCTGGTCAGTTTTGCTGGTAACAGCAAAATACAACAGCAGAACCAGGCGCCATTAGTAAAGATCATCAACACTAAAGACAGCAGCAATTTACCTTTGGGCAGCCAGTTGAGTTATGAAATAAGCGTAGCTGATAAAGAAGACGGTAACTCAAAATATGATGAAATAAATGCGAAAGAAGTATTGCTTGAAGTTAGATACCTGAAAGACAAATCAAAGGCGGCGGCGTTGTTAAGCAAGCCTGTTCAGCCGGATGCACCCGGGCTCGCTGTTATCCGGACTTCCAATTGTTTCAGCTGCCATAATTTCAATAGCAAAGCGATGGGGCCGTCGTTTTACGAGATCAGCAAAAAGTACACGCCAACCAAAGCTAATATCGATTCACTTGTAAAACGCATCAGTGCCGGCTCCACAGGGATTTGGGGGAAAGAAAAGATGCCCAGTCACCCGGAGCTGTCTGCGCGGGATATTAAAAATACCGTACTGTGGATATTCAAAAACGGCGCGGACCCGGATGATAACTATTTTGTAGGGTTAAACGGAGTTATACCTGCGCGAATCATAAAGAGTCCTGGCGCTTATGTGCTTACAGCCAGTTATGTTGACCATGGTTTAAAAGAAGCCCCGGGCAAACAACGCCTGAAAGGCCAGGACATTGCCGTTTTGTATGCCAAATAAATGATGAGCGTAATTTTAGCTACCTTTAAAAAAAATAAAATACATGCAATGGTATAACTACATAGCGGCCTTTTTTGCCGGGGCATTTTTGGCCAATTTTGTGCCGCATTTTGTCAAAGGAATTTGCGGCGATAAGTTTCCCTCCCCATTTGCGAAACCGCCGGGTAAGGGCCTTTCATCGCCGATGACAAATGTCCTATGGGGATTGCTTAACCTGGTAATTGGTTATGTACTACTCGGTTATGGGCATATTTGCAGGGCATATCCCTTGACGGTTGTCGTATTTTTTGCGGGCATAACCCTGATGAGCGTAATGCTGGCCAATAATTTTCAAAAGAAGGATAAGGAATAGGCCTCGCAACGCTGGCTTACTTCAGGTTGATTTCGTAAAGTGAATTCCGCCCGGTAACAAACAGCCTTCCGCTCTTATCAAATACTACCGATGTCGGCCGTTCCGGCACTTTGATCAAACCAATTTGCTTGCCGGTGCCGTCGTACACATAAATCTGCCCATCCGCAATGAAAACATTGCCTCTTTCATCGGTCATTGAATCAAATTCGCCGCGCTCGGCAAAATATTTCAGGTTGGATACAAAACCCTGCTTGTCCACATCAACACTTACGGTTCGTTTGTCATATTCATCAGCTATATAAGCAGTTTTACCCGGCCAGGCTGTTGCCAGCGCAGATGAACGCGCAAGGTCGTACGCGATGGGGATGATAGTTACTCCATCCGGCGCCACCCAGCACTCCTGGTCGCGGGCAACGGTAATCGTATTAAAATCATGATAATCGCGCCAGCGGTGAGCCGGGTAAAGCGCTTTGTAAACAGGGTTAATCGATCCCATCGGCGCCTTTTTTAGCAGATGAATCGTTTCATCGGGATTGGTAGGATCGACAGAATAAACCAGCGTACCGAAACCTGAATTGCCCCAGCCACTAAACGATGTTCCGGCGGCATCGGGTGGGTTTTTAAACTCTTCGGGTTTACCATTGACCAGGTAACCCGGTTTGGGTAGATATTTAAATACCACCAGCAAGCTGTCGTTCTTATCGCAGGCCAGCGACAAAGGTTCCCAATGGTAATCGGCAAAAAGACTGGTGGTCCTCGTTGCGGCATCCCATTTGTAGATGCGTTTCATCCGCTGTTCGCAGAAATACACATTGCCTTTGCTATCCGAGCAGGAGCCTTCTGCAAACTCAAAACCTGTCGCCAGCCGGGTCACGGGTCCGGAATTTTGTTCCGGTTGCTGCTTGTCGTCCAGCCACAGCCGGGCGAACTCCCATGGGCGCACATCAGTATCGGTATTTACATCATACAGGGTATTGGTAGTGGTGTACTTTATCTGGCTGTAATTGTGCACATTCAAAAATTCGATGTTATGGTTTGCCCAACTCCGGATAGAGTAAGGCGCGGGCTTATTCACCCTGATCACCCTAAACATGTATAAATTGGCAAAAACCATGTCGCGGCTGTTCTCCAATTCCATCGGCTGGCACTCGGTGCTTTCGCGGCTTTCTTCTTCAAGTTGCAGCGCATACACGTTAAAGTTGGCCACGTTGTTAAACCTTACCTCGTTGCGCACATGGTGTTCAACCGATAGCGCATAAATATGGCTTGGCGTAGACGTATTAGAAACATAAACGCCTGCAGTTGCAAACGTATTGGCCGACCAGATATTAAAGAATGTTCCCCCGCCGCCATCGGTTACCCAAAGGCTCCAGTATTGCGTATCCCAGGACGGGTCGATGCCTTTGCTGTAAATTCCCGGTTGCTGCGGTGCACCAGGCCGCTGCATGCCGCCGTGGCCGCCGATAAATTTTACATCATTGAGATATGAGTTTTCGCCCGACATCCACTTACAGGCCACCGCCCGCGGGTTGTCGGCGCTGGTTGAAAGCCCTATCCCCGTTACGATGTTCTGCCCGCCTTTGGCTGTTTCCAGCAAAGCCTTCGGGCCGCCAAAGCCGCCAAACGCCGGTGTATTATTGTGAATGATCAGCTGTGTTGCAATCGGGCTGAGTCCGATGAGTACTGTATTTTGTTTGAGCTTAATAGTTTGGCTCACCTTATACCAACCCTGCGGTAAGTAAACCGTGTTATATTTGTTGATGGCATCCTGGATGATCTGCGTGTCATCGGTCGTATCGTCGCCTTTGGCGCCGAGCGACTTCACATTTGCCCATGTGCTCATATCGGGTAAATCAGGTATATCACTTTTCACCGGTTCGGGCAATACGCTTAGCGGCGTCATTTCGTTTATCGTTTTGTAAACCGGGTCGGCTTGCAGGCTATCCATTTGCAGGCCGTAGGTAAAGTTTTTTACCTGGTAAATTTTTCCTGTGCTGGTCGTTTGCTTCCCGCTGCGGCGGTAGCTGGCAAACACCGGCACATCGCGGCAGCTGACGTTTCGCAGACTGATCTGGTTTACCGCATTGTCCTCATTGCTGATAATGATCGCCGGGCCGCTAATGTTGTCAAAGCGGCAATTTTCCATAAACAGCTTTTCATGGTAATTGGGGTTGATGCTGATCACTGTAGGCACGTTTTTGGCTTCCATCCGCACAATAGTCAATCCTGCTTCCTGTGTTTTGATAGCCGCTTCACGCTGTCCTTCAAAGTACGTATCCACCATCATAAACTGCCAGCCGGGCGAGGGCTTGGTGGTATAAATGCCGTACTGCCCGCCAAAAAAGTGCACATCGTTCATGGCATTGCCAACGTCGAACAAACCAGCTTTGCCATTGCCGATGTCCATATCAGCATGGGCAATAAAGCTATGCTGGGCAAAGTGCGCCCTTAAGGCCACAGCGCAGGGATTGCCGTCTTCTATTTTCAGATTGATGTTACTCAGCGCACTGTAAAACGTACCCGCGCCGGCATCGTGTACAGGCTCACCAGGTTTGCTCAGGCTGCTTACAAACCAAAACATATATTTGGCTTTGCCTTTATCGGTGGTATCGGGTATTTGAAAACCGGGAGAATTTTTTGCGAGAATGATCTGCGGCCGGTTTTTACCGTAGCCGATCAGCCGCACTGCCTGCGGTACAAATATGGTTTTTGAGATAAGGTATTTCCCTTCTGGAATAAACACAATACCAAAATTGTACCGGGTTTTTACCAGTGCGATGGCCCGCTGCAACTCGTCTGATACGTCGGTTTTGCCATCGCCGGTTATCTTAAAGTCAGCAGCTGTAAAGTAAACCGCATCGGCATCGTCGGGACGCAATTGATAGATCGATTTGCCGGCATTGTTTTTTGCGGGCGGAGGAAGATGCCGGCCAAAACAGATCAGCTGTGCAAGCAACAGTGCGCACGCCAGGATACTTGTTTTCATTGATCTTGGGTTAGTTTAATCGGTTAGCCGCAAGGCTTCAGCAGCTAAATTAATGTATATAACCGATTATAAGGTTTTTGCACTTTATTTTTACAAAAACTAAGGCGACCTCAAACCCGATGCGGAAAGGTATGATCAGAAAATAAAGCCCGGCCGCGCTATTCAGACGGGGTAAATAGGTCATACTATTTTACCGTCATTTCAAATCGGTCGACAGAGCGGGAAGCAGTTGGGAACTCATTGAAAGCATCATACAACACATATTTATTGTCCTTATCGATGCCCGGCAGCAGCTTGCTCAACAGCTTCCTGATCTCTACATTTTCCTTTTTTACTTCAGTAGTGTCTTTTATCGGTATATGCGTCATATACCATACCATCGGCGCCGACCAGGTATCGTTACGTTGCATAGTAATGGAAAGGACCATAGGACGGGTAGCCAACTGGCTGAGCGTCATCGGGTAACGGAATTTTTTGTTCGCCTCGTCGAGCAACTCGTGATAAAACGTGCTGTTAGCAGTCGAGTCGGGATATTTCCAAAACGGGCTCGGGCTAAAACCTTTAATCGCCAGGCCCATGTTATCCACGGCATTCACCAAATATTTTTTGTCATATTCATCTTTGGCTAATTTTACCAGTTCCGGGCCGGTTTTCCCGTTGACGGTATATTCTGCAAGGGCCATCCGGGTTATTTTCCAACCATAACTTAATTTTGAATAAGCCAGGCTGATCATGTATTTATTGTCTGATTGTTTGGGAGCCAAAAAAGCAAAATACATTTCGGGCGCCGTGATCGCGTACTTCAACATGTGCCGGTTAACATCCGTGCCGCTTGCAGATAAACTGTCACTGCCTTTTTTGGTCGTTACCACATAGTATTCCTCTACTATGTCATAAGGGTTATCTGTCAGCCGGTTGCTCATCAACTCAACCAGGCGTTCATTGCCTGCATTGTCAAGCATTTCTTTCGACATATAAAGCTGCACTTCTTTTAGGCTGTTAGCCTTAAGGTATTTTAACACATTTGTGTTCAAATCGTGAAAGTCTGAGCGTTTGCTGCTGCTGATCTGGTCGTCTTTATAAATGCCGGGTTTGGGTGGGCTGCAGGCTTGTATGCTTAAAAAAATGCACAAAGCGGCTACCAGTTTAAATTGATAAGGGTAAGCGTGTTTCATATTGCCGCCTAAGATAAATAAGTTTCAGGATTTGCAATAAAAATAATCTCACAATGCTATTCAGGTCAATGACAAGCAAGAATTGGGGGTTTTTACTGCTGCCGCTATTTCCGGGCCACCTGGTACACCCGGCACAGCTGAATACACCCGGCACGCTAATATTTTCTTCAATTGGCTTGTTTTTATCAAGAATTTTCTTTACCAAAGAGTTGGACAGTCTATCTTCCGTACCCCGGAGCGGGGTTGGGACTGACTGCCTGCAAATAAAAATTTGCGAATTATATTTGCAAACAAAAATTTGCGACCTCCGCCAATTCGGATAAATACACATGGCCACACAAAACATCTTATTTTTTGGCGATAGTTTGACGGCTGGCTATGGCCTGCAAAATCCGGCTCTCGAATCTTTTCCGGCGCTGATCGGTCAAAAGATAGCAGCGGGTCAACTTGACTGCCATGTGATCAATGCCGGCCTCAGCGGTGACACGACAGCGGGCGGCCTTAGCCGTATAGACTACTGGCTGAGCCGGCCGGTAGCTGTTTTTATATTAGAATTGGGCATTAACGATATCCTTCGCGGCATCCCCCCGCAAAACACGCGCAATAACCTGCAGGCCATCGTCAACAAAGTAAAAGCAAAATACCCTGGCGCCCGGATGGTTTTGATGGGGATGCAAATACCGGCCTTTTTACACTCGCCTTTTACCGATCAGTTTAATAACATTTATCCCGCTTTAGCTGCCGCCAATAACATCGCCCTGGCGCCTTATTTCCTGGAAGGTGTAGCCGGAAAAGCGAGGCTTAACCAGCACGACCGCATCCACCCTAATGCAGAAGGTTATAAGGTGATTGCCGAAAATGTATGGCCGGTTATCGAAAAAGTCATCAGGCTGTTATGAATCTATTGCCTCCACGATCACAGTACAAGCCTTTTCAATTTGCTCCCCGGTTATAATCAGCGGAGGCGCTATCCGCATGGCGTTGCTGCAATGCAAAAACCAGTCGGTGATCACGCCGTTTTCAATGCAGCGGTCGATGATCTTTTTGTTCAGTTCAAAGTTTTCAAATTCAACCGCCAGCATCAGCCCTTCGCCACGAACCTCTTTGATCTGCGGATGTACCAGCAGCTTTCTGAACAGGGCAGCCTTTTCGCCGACGCCTGCAACCAGGTTTTCATTCAGCAAAACTTCCAGCGCCGCCAACCCGGCCGCACAGCAAACCGGGTGACCGCCAAAGGTGGTGATATGGCCCAGTATCGGGTTATTTTTTAAGGCAGCCATTATTTGATGCGATGCGATAAACGCACCAACCGGCATGCCTCCACCCAAAGCTTTCGCCAGTAACAATATATCAGGCACTATGCCGAAATGCTCAAAGGCGAAAAGCTGCCCCGTCCGTCCGAAACCTGACTGGATCTCGTCGAGGACAAGCAGGACACCCAACTCAGTACAACGTTTGCGCAGGGCCTGCATAAAAGCTTTATCGGGTACGCGTACACCCGCTTCGCCCTGTACAGGTTCGATGATGGCGCAGGCCGTCGCGGTGGTGATGAGATCCAAATCATCCAAACTGTTGAACCTTGCAAAGCTGACGCCAGGCAACAACGGGCGGTAGGCTTGTTTAAATTCCTCGTTCCCCATAACGCTGAGTGCGCCCTGGGTACTGCCATGATACGAATTTTTAAAGGCAACTATCTGCCGCCTCCCGGTAAAACGCTTCGCCAACTTTAGTGCGCCCTCCACCGCCTCAGCGCCTGAATTGGTAAAATAAACCGACTGTAAATTATCCGGTAATAAAGAAATGAGCTTTTCGGCAAAACGCACTTGTGGGGTTTGCACATATTCGCCGTATACCATCAGGTGCATGTATTTGTCAACCTGCTCCTTAATGGCGTTTATCACATGTGGATGGCTATGGCCGAGGTTACTTACGCCGATGCCTGATATCAGGTCGATAAAAGCACGGCCATTCTTATCATACAGGTAAATACCATCGGCCCGCTCAAACTCAAGCAGCAAAGGAAAATCTGTCGTTTGTGCGTTATGGGATAGAAATAACTGTCGGAGAGTGG
>DASRTD010000146.1:0-11856 GCA_035656115.1 Mucilaginibacter sp. | reverse complement strand
GGTGAATACACCTGGGACACCTGGGACAGTAATTTTTCCTTTAGTTTGCTTGCTTTTGTCAAGAATTTTCTTTATTAAATTACAATAGATTCATTTTAAACGAAAAATTAAATGCCGGGATGTTTAAACGCGATTTCCCTGATCATTGCACCGATTTTTATTGGCCGATGCTGATTTTTGGCGGTGCGTAAACGGCCAGGCCGCCAGGGCAGGTCAGGCGAGCCCGGTTTACCGCTTTTTTTTCTTGCTTTTTAGCTATATTTCAATAACTTAGCTTAAAAAAACCTAACCGCCATGAGCAAACTCACCGAATACCTCAGAAAACCGAACGATAATTTCCAGTTGTCATACCTGCACATCCGCAAGGCAGTTGGCATACTTGGCCTTGGCCTGCCTTTTGTGGTGAGGCTTGGCACATGGTTGTTCAGCAATTGCCATTATTGGAAAGATTCCATCAGCGACTATTATTACACTAGTATGGGCAACGTGTTTACCGGTATCTTGTGCGGCGTGGCGCTGTTCCTGTATTCGTACAAAGGCTTTAACAACTGGGACCGTATCAGCAGCAGCGCGGCCTGCGTATTTGCCTTAGGCGTCGCTTTTTTTCCCATGAATGTAGACCGCTGCTGCCAGGCATGTACCCATTGCAATATCCTCTCGCGCGATGTGCAGCCATGGCGTGACTATGTTCACTACGGTTCGGCATCGTTGCTTTTTGGTACGCTGGCGTGTATATCGTTCTTTTTATTTACCAAAACCGACGCGACCAAAATGCCAACCCGACGAAAACTCCAACGGAATATTGTATACCGCACTTGCGGCATAGTAATGGTGGCAGCAATGGCGGCGGTAGGCAGCCTCAAGTTCCCGGCCGTTGCTGAAGCCCTTCCAATTCCCCACCTAACCTATTGGATGGAAGCAGTGATGCTGGTCGCATTTGGTTTTTCGTGGCTGATAAAGGGCGAAACGTTTTTGAAGGATTGATGGATCATTACCCAATGTGCTGACCGGAATAAGTGATCAAAGCCGGAGATGCCTGATTTATGAACAAAATATAAAGTTTGTATCCCTTACTTTATCTTTACGAGCCTCAAAATAAACGATGGGCATACTATGCAAATCCAATTTTTTTGCCCTAAATGGGGCTCCGAAAATATATCATGGGACGACTTTTGTAAAAAAGTAAAGGACGCGGGGTACGACGGGGTGGAATCCCCTATTCCTTTTGATGAGTGGGGGCAGCAGGAAATTACTGCTGCATTGCAAAAATATGGCTTGCGGCTCATTGGGCAGTATTACCAGTCGTTCGAAAAGGACCTGGAAGAACATAAACAGAATTACAAGAGGCACCTCGAAAGTCTTGCGTCATTACAACCTTTGCTTATCGATGCGCAAACCGGTAAGGATTACTATACCTCAGCGCAAAACCGGGAACTGTTTGAGCTGGCGCAACTGGTAACTGATGAAACCGGCGTTTTGATAGCCCACGAAACCCACCGCAACAAGGCCCTGTTTGCCGCGCATGTTACCAGGGCTTTATTAATAGAAAACCCCGACGTGGTTATAACAGCCGATTTTTCGCATTGGTGCAACGTATCCGAAAGCTTGCTGGAGCAGCAGCAGGAGGCACTGCAGGTGGCCATCAGCCGCACGGTGCATATCCATGCGCGGGTGGGGCATGCCGAATCGGCGCAGGTATCGGATCCGAGGGCACCGGAGTGGCAGGCAGAACTAAACGCACACCTGCAATGGTGGGACGACATTGTAAATTACCGCGTCAACCACGGCGCCAAATTATTGACCATTACCCCTGAGTTTGGTCCGGCTCCCTACATGCCGGCGCTGCCTTATACCAAAATGCCGGTTGCCAGCCAGTGGGACATTAACGTTTATATGATGGCTTTGCTTAAAGAACGGTATAAGAATAAGTAAGCAGCAAAACAGGCTTGGCCGTGAACCCTGAAGACGAGGTTTCTGTTATCATAGCCCAAACACCATATGACTGAACTCTTTCCAACAACTAATATTGACCTTGATGTAGTTTGCAATTGGACTATTGGCGTCGGAAGTTTATTTTTACGATCTTAACCATGAGGCTTTTAAAAATTTGCCTGCCGGCTCTTCTTTTTCTAACAGGTATTGTTCATTTTGCGTCTGCGCAGAATGCCGATAAAAGCCTCATCGATTCCACAATAAAAAAATTCAAATATTATCGTTTGAAAAAGCAGGAAGGCGTTTTATATGCACATTTTGACAAAACTATTTACACTAATAACGAAAATGTATGGTTCACCAGCTACCTGCTGAATAACGCTGACCCGGAAAAAAATAAGGTGCTATCGGTTTTCCTGTTAAAGGACGATGACCACTCCATCGCACTGGAGGAAAAGTTTGTGATGGATAACAACATCGCGCTTGGCAATTTATTTTTGCCCGACAGTATAGCTTCCGGTGATTACAGTTTTATCCTTTATACCAGCGAAATAGCTAACGGTAAGCCCGCAAATGTTTTCATCCAGCCCGTAACGATAAAAAATACGGACGAAACCTCATTTAATGCCTCGCTCGACCTGCTGGATACCGCCAGGCAGCCCGCTGACGGAAAAAGAAGGGTGCGCCTGGTTACCAATGCAAAAGGCGCCACAATTATTGCGGATGCGCGGCTACAATACTTTGTGGGCGATAAAACGCACCCGGCAGTAGCAGGAGATGTAAAGACGGACATTGCGGGGCAATACCAGTTTACGGTGCCGGCAAACGGCCTGATGCCAGGCAATAATATACTGCAGGCGAAAATTACTTTTGGCAAGGAGACGAAAACCGTAAAACTGGTGTTGCCTGTTTATGAAGATAACCCGGTTGTTGGCATTTATCCTGAAGGAGGAAACCTATCGGGTGGAATTTCAAGCACAGTTGGCTGGGAGGTAAAAAATGCGGCGGGTAACCCATACCGGGTGACCGGGATATTATTTAAAGACGGCCGGTCCGTTGACACCATCCATACAAACAACTATGGTATGGGTCGTTTCCGGCTTTTACCGCAGATAGGCAGCAGGTATTATATAAAATTGCCGTTTACCGGCAATAAGGACACAGTTTATAATTTGCCCGAAATAAAACAGGGGCCGCTGATTGAACTTACCAATGCGGTGGCTGATGACACCCTTAAGATAATTATCCGGGATGACCGGCCGGAAACTGTTCATGTTTTGATCCATAATTACAAACACCTGTTTCTTTCGATCCCGATAAAAGCAGATGCAAGGGGAAGAACATTAAAATTCGCCCTGAAAACGATGCCAAAAGGCATTGCTGTAATCACTGTTTTGGACAGCCTGCAAAGGCCCTGTGCCGAGCGGCTTTTTTTTGCACACTATAACCAGCGCAATAAGTTAAACATAACGACGGATAAGGCCGCCTACACTCCCCGGCAAAAAGTTACGCTTAAACTGGGCTTGCAAAATGCTGCCGGAAAGCCGATCACCGGCTTTGTTTCTATAGCCTGTATACAGGCCAATCGCTCGCAGTCAAAAAAGGCAAACAACATAGAAAGCTACTTTTACCTGGAAAATGATTTGGGAAGGCTTCCCGTAAAAGAAAATTTGATGGGCAGCGGCAGAGAGGATCTACGCTTTTTAGAGGATGTTTTATTAATAAAAGGTTGGCGGCGGTACACCTGGGGCGAGCTTGCAAAAACCACGGCAGCCGACACGGTTAAGCAGCAGGATTCGTTGAGCTTTAATGGGACTGTGCGCTTTCACGAGAAAGCGCTAAAAAGACCAGCCGGATTGACAATTGCGAAAGACACATCCCGAAAAACGATTAAAACAACTGCAAATGGAGGTTTCACAGTGGATGGACAGGATTTGATAACAACTGAAAATAGTAAAATTTATTTTTTAGTCGATGCGAACGGTCCCGAGAACTACAATGTCGGCATTTCCGACCCTTATTCAAACATCAACAGGCTGTTAAGCAAAAATTATGAACCTGCGAATTATGACAGGTTTTCGGTGAATCAAACAAATGAGGACGAAAATTTAAACCGCCTTGAGCATGTCATTCAACTAAAAGAAGTTAAAATAAAAGGGAACAATGACGAATCGGTATATGCCAGCGCCCATGAGAACGCGTGCGGAGATTATTATTGTGTTTACAATATACTCAATTGTCCAAACCATCGCAACGATCCCCGTAATAAACCGCCTGTGGAAGGGAATCGCTACAAAATATTAAATGTTACAGGCGTGAAATTGGAAGACATCGTGTATACCGGGTGCCACGAGACCGAGTATCAATACAGCTTAAGTGTTAAAGGGATCTATTATACGATGCAGTTTTACCCATCAGATTATGCACAGTTTAACCCGCCCGAGCCCGAATTTCTATCTACCATATACTGGAAACATATGGTCAAAATATCGCCGGAAGCTGCTAACGAGGTCAGTTTCTATACGAGTGATATTACCGGCCCTTTTAAAATAGTTGTGCAGGGCGTCAGCGAAAATGGCGTAGTATCGGCCGAAAAAACTATCCTGGTTAATAAGCCCTGATCGTGCGTTAATCATTGCAACTTCATTTTTTCGATTGCGGGGCCTCTTGTTTGTCCTGTGGAGTTTCATAGTCTACCGGCAGCAGTTCTGCCACCCGGCAGGTTGCCCAATATCCCATGTAGGTTAAACTTGTAGGGTCTACCAAAACACCATTACTATCAAACAGGGCGTAGGGCTGGCTAAGGTCTGCTAAACTGGTTTGCCAATTGGCCATGCCGTAATCTTTGTATATCGGCGCCCGTCCAAAGTCGAGCTTGTCTTTATAAATGATGTATAAACTAAATGGGTAAACTATTGCGTAAATGCCTTTTATATTGGTCTCCTGGTAAAAATCCGTCCGGTTTAAAACGGTATCGGTAAAGCGCATGTTATATTTAAAGTCCGCATTGCTGTACCCGTCGGCAAAGTTTCCCGATTCATGATAGCCCGGGTTAAGCCGGCGCACCACTTTGTAAACCTGGAAACCGGTTGGGTTCATTTTGTTATAATCTGTATCAAGCTGGCCTTTTATCACCGATCTGAAAAAATGCATGCTCGATCCCAGGTAGCAATCCAGCCGGTTTTTTGCCCAAACCAGCTTTTCGGCAGGCGTGCCGGCCAAATCCTCAAATATGGTATATCCTTTGTATGACAGTGATTTCCCACGGTAATCCCGAACAAATCTTTCCAAAAGGTATTTTACCCTGTACCCGAGGGCTTTGTTTTCAATAACCAGGAAGCCCCTCGACCGGGCGGTCAATTGCCGTGCGTTTGGGTCATAGTCCAGGTCAAGGCTATCGGGGTCCATTATTTTACATTGTTTGGCATACTCGCTGGTTCCTAAAAAGTCTGCTTTAAAATCCTGGTAAAGCCTGAACCATTTATTGTCGGGCTTTATTCTTACTACATTCAGCGGTATTGCGGTACTCAAAATATTGATGGGCGGTAACTGAAGATTGGTGCTGCCCACTAAAATAGTTTGCTGATAGGTTTCATATCCTATTATTGAAACGACCAGGTCATATTTGCCCGGTTTAACATTATACAAGGTAAAATTCCCGCTGGTATCAGTTTGGTTACCTATAGTGGAGTTACTCAAAAAGACGCTTGCGTAGGCGACCGGTTTGGTCGTGGTCATATTTTCTACCTTACCCGTTATAGTTAACTGTGCGGACGATAATGCAGGCAGATAAAATAAAACGAACAGCCAATAGCGGCGTATTGGGTTTAAGTAATGCATATTAGCAATTTTACAGAAATTTTCTCACTATCGAAAGTTAAGGCAGACCACGCTATAAAAAGTTTAGTAATATGACTTAACCGGACAAAACTGCAAATTTGAAACTCACGCGGCGCGTTCAACCGGGAGGAGGAAAACCAAAATATCTGCCGTCGTCTGAATAACATTTGCAAACCTTTCATAATTTTTAGTAGGTTAGAAATTTATTACAACCTCCTTTTTTCTACTTATTTAAACGATGACCCCTATGTACCAGTGCAGCAAGGTAGCCTTAGCGATTTTGATTTGTTTCTGTCTCGTACAGAACACTTTTTCGCAACAGGTAAACATTATACCCTACCCCCAAAGTGTTGAAAAGGCAAACGGCGAATTCACCATCACCAATACTACCAAAATTGTTTATGATCAGGCGGATAACAAGGAATTAACGGTCGCACTGACGCCATTGGTTTTAAAACTGCAGAAGGCAGGCGGTATTAACCTGGAAAGTGCTTTACAAAAGCCGCGTAAAAATTTTATCGAGATCGAACTTACCAGCCGTGTCCCGCTAAGCGAAGGTTATCACCTTAATATCGGCCGGAAAAGCGTAAAAATTGAGGCGGCAACTCCCGCCGGCGTATTTTATGCCGTACAATCTTTGTTGCAGTTACTACCTGTTGAAATTGAAAGCCCCACAATCGTTAAAAACATATCATTAAAAGTCCCGGCGATGGTCATTGATGATGCGCCTGCATTTGGCTACCGGGGCTTAATGCTGGATGTGGCAAGGCATTATATGCCTTATAATTTTTTGGAGAAAATGATCGACCTGATGGCGATGCAGAAAATGAACAGGCTGCATTTGCATTTAACCGATAGCCAGGGCTGGCGGTTCGAGAGCAAAAAATACCCCAAATTAAACACTATCGGCGCCTTCCGGAAGGGTACGGCCATAAACTACAGCTACGACTATGCTTCCATGCCGAAGGATACCCTTTACGGCGGATATTACACCCAGGAGCAACTGAAAAAGCTGGTGGCTTATGCCGCAACCCGCTTTATTACCATCATACCAGAAATTGAGATGCCGGCGCACTCCAGGTCGGCGCTTGCGGCCTACCCACAGTTTGCCTGCCTCGACAGCACCGGGAGGGCTTTCCCGTACCCGGCGCAAATACAGGATGAATATTGCACCAAGGATTCCACCTTTATTTTTCTGACGGATATTTTGGGCGAGGTGATGGAGGTGTTCCCCTCTCATTACATACACATCGCGGGCGACGAGGCATCGAAAGTAAATTGGAGAACGTGTCCGATCTGCCAAAAAAGAATGAAAGACGAAGGCCTGAAGTCGGTGGATGAACTGCAGAGTTATTTTATTAAAAGGATAGAGCGATTTGTTAATTCGAAAGGCCGGGACATCATCGGCTGGGATGAAATTTTGGAAGGCGGCCTGGCACCCAATGCAACGGTAATGAGCTGGACGGGCGAGCGGGGAGGTATAGACGCCGCCAAAATGGGTCACAAAGTAATTATGACGCCCGGTGATTATTGTTACCTGGATCACTACCAATCCACAGATCCGGCTGAGCCGCTTGCAATAGGCGATTTGTTAACGCTGCCCACCGTATATAGCTACCATCCTATACCCGCGGGACTGACGGAGGAGCAGGCCAGGCTGATCACAGGTGCACAGGGTAATTTGTGGACAGAATTTGTGCCGACGGCCTCGCACGCCGAATACATGTTTTTCCCCCGCTCACTAGCGCTGGCCGAAGATACCTGGACCACCACCAAGCAGCCCTACGACCAATTTATCAGCCGGCTATTACCCTATCTAAAGCGGCTGGACCTGCATAACGTGAACTATTCGCGGCATATGTTCGAAATTAAAATGACTACTGCTGCAGACCCGGTAAGCCACCAGCTCAACGCGGAGGTCTCGGGCATACCGGCGGGTTTTGATGTATATTACACTATCGATGGCACGCGGCCTACCGCAAAGTCGCTCAAATACGATGGCACGATAAAAATCAGCGGCAATGAGCACTTGTATGTCGGTGTGATCTATGACGACCAATTGGTTGACGCAGTGCAAAAAGTGTTTACCAAAAATAAGGCGACCGGCAAACCTTCCTTTTTAAAAACGCCGCCCAGCAAGGATTATAACAAAGGGGGGGAGCATGCCTGGAACAACGGCATAATGGGCAGCGATACCCGGTACGACGATGGTGAATGGCTGGGCTGGAACGGCCAGGATTTTGAAGGCACCATCGACCTGGGTGCCTCACAACTCATCAATACCGTTACAACCCGCTTTTTTAACAAACCTTCCGACTGGGTGTACATGCCGGAATGGGTGAGCATCTCGGTATCAGATAACGGAACCGATTTTAAGGAAATAGTCCGGCGGACTGACTTGCAAAACGATAAGGACGGTGTGCAAGCTTTGAGCTTCGCTATGTGGGCGGTAAACGCGCGCTATTTAAGGATCAACGCAAAGTGTTTAAACCCGATTGAAAAAGGCAAACCGGGCGAAGGAAACCCTGGCTGGCTGTTTGTGGATGAAGTGAAGGTGGAGTGATGGGAGACGGAAGTCGAGCGGAACGCTTCCAACAATGGCGAGGGCCCAATGCACGGCATCAGGGATAGCCGGATAATTTGTAACCTTGACGTATGGCCGACGTCAACTTCGATTATCGCCCCCAATTCTTCACAGCAACAATATGGGAATGGAAACATTTTCTCGCCAAGGCTGTCTCAAAAGGGTAGCCTTTTTTGTTGGATGCCTTCGATGTCCGTGCAGGTTTAAACGTGCCGCCTAAACTGCGATGAGCACACATTATTCAATTACTTCTTCAGGCACCAGGGCCCCTTTATCATCATACTCCCCCCGCAGCGCGTATTTCCCAAAGGTGAACAAGCCGATGGTAATGATCGGCGTAACGATAAACAGCACGATAATTCCAAAGATCAGGTCGTCGGGCTTGCCTGTCCCCATCTTTGGAATGCCTAATTCAACAATGCCCAAATAGCCGAAAATTAAGCCGAGCAATATCCATACAAAACCAAGCATTCTTTTTAACCTGTTTCTTTTAGCAGGATTTTTTGCACGTGATACCTGCTCTGCATTGTTTTCCCTGAGGTATAAAATCCCGATTACCAAACTGATGCTCATGAGTATAATAGCATAGTTCAGGCCGGCCAGGTAATAATCGGGGCTGTGGTCCATATTAGCTCTTGCTATTAAATACGCGGACATAACCGGGGCTATGCCGCCGAAGATACCGAAACCTATGTGATAGGGCAGCGACATAGAGGTATAGCGGATCTTTAACGGAAACAGCTCAACTAAATATGCTGCCGAAGCACCGTGAGCCATTGCGACGATAATCACCAAAAGAAAAACTAAAAAAACAAGCTTTCGCTCGTCAGGAGGGCTAATTTTTATAACTTTTGAAATATCCGGATTAATGATGAGCGGCGTTTGCTTTTTTACTTCAGTTAATAAAGTGCCATCTGTATAAAAATGCTTTGTGGTTGTTATAGTAAGCTGTTCCTTATTTGGTAAAAGTTGCTGTCTTACATCAACGGTCATAGCGGATTTATTCTCCACTTTTTTTTGAAGATCAACAGTTTGGTAAATCTGGTCGAAAACCGGGCGGAAACCCACGATCCCCAAAAAAAGGGCCATCATCAATATCGGTTTTTTTCCAACACGATCGGATAACCAGCCAAAGAACATGTAAAGCGGGGCGCCTAGTGTTAAGCCAATAATTAATAGCTGGTTGGCCTGGTCATAGTCCACAAACATAAATTTAACCAGGAAGCTTTGAAGAAAAAAAGTTGAAGAGTAACCTACTACTCCAATTCCAAGCGTTAATCCGAAGATGGCTAATAGCACTACCTTTAAATTTTCCTTATTCCCAAATGAGTCTTTCAAAGGGTTGCGCGAAGTTTTGCCTTCTGCTTTAGCCTTTGCAAACAAGGGCGACTCCGACATGTTTTTCCTGATAATTACTGATACGATCACCAAAACACTTGATAAAAGGAAAGGGATACGCCAACCCCAGCTTTCCCAACTGGCTATTGACATGGAATTTTTTGTTGCCATGATCACCCCAAACGCAACAGCAACGCCGAAACCACCCGTAAATGTTATCCAGGATGTCAAAAATCCCCGTTTATTTACCGGCGAATGCTCGGCCACAAAAGTGGCAGCGCCGCCAAACTCGCCGCCAATGGCGAGCCCCTGCAGCAGCCTTAAAATAAGTATGATGATGGGCGCCCAAAAACCAATGGTTTGGTAAGCCGGTATAAGGCCAATTGCAAAGGTGGCGCCGCCCATTAGCACAATGGTAAGCATAAACGTAAATTTTCGCCCGATGAGATCTCCCAAACGGCCAAAAAACAACGCGCCAAACGGACGTACCAGCATCCCGGCGGCAAAAGTGGCCAGTGTAGCCAAAAAGGCCGCGGTGGGATTTCCTGTAGGGAAAAATTTTGTGGATATGATGGTAGCCAGGCTTCCGAAAATATAAAAATCATAAAATTCGAAAAGTGCGCCGACGGTGGATGCAGCAATAATAGGGACTAATGATTTTGCAGAATTGCGGGCTTGGGGCGGCTGCATCAGAAAGATTTAAAACTTTTGAACCGTGGGTTTAATCAATGCGTAATAATAATATAAAAGATTGATAAATAATAATATGCCTGCTTTTATCTTGCTGTTAATCAGCAGGTCGCTGCAGTGATAATATTTAGCGACAAATATTCCGCATGTCCGCAGGCTTTTTTGTTTGTAATTATTTAATCCCAACCGGGTCTAACCAAAAAGGTCGCCCCAGGGAGATAGTTCAGCCCTTTTTTTATTTTTATTAAAAATTTTTCATAAACATGCATTTTCTCACCACGATAGGGATCACGCTGGCGGTTATCGGCGCCATACTGATGTTTATCCTGAAACAGCCGCTGAAAACCAGCGACAAGCTGCTGGTTGCCATATTGGTTTGTTTTGTGACGAAGTTTTCGCTGGACGAGGCAACGCTTATTACCGGCAATCAGCTTTACAGCACCATTGCCGGAGTATTCGGCATCAGCACCATTTTAACCTGCGGCTGGTATATTAAGTACCTCACAGACACTGACGGGCACTTCGGCCGGAAGCAACTGATGAGCTATACCCCACTCCTTGTGGTGCTTATTTGCTATCTATTGGCGTTTTATGTGTTTAGGGTATCCTTGACTGCTCCTATTTACCAAGCTGTGGTAGTCTTGATGATCACGCTGATTATATATTACTTCGGTTTTTGCATCTACACGCTGCGCAAGCACAGGCGGCTAATCCACGAAAACTATTCCGGTGCGCCGGGCAGTATCACCATCAACTGGATGATCATCATTGTTGCGCTGCAGATCATTGAATTCCTGTTGAAAGCAGTGCTTGCCAGGGTAATTACCAATTATAATACCGATATTAATATTATTACTAACGAGTACTGCTTTATCATCATGACCTTCCTGCTGGTGGTATTGGGTATCTGGCAGAAGAGCATCCCCGTTTTTATTGCATCCAGCGAGGATATTTCCCAATCCGCTTTGCAGGCCGGCGACCTGAAAAGGTATCAATTGAAGATTGAGAAGTATATGGCTGAACAAAAGCCTTACCTCGACCCAGACCTGACCATCGAAAAATTAAGCGAACAGACGCGTATTAAAAAATTACTGCTTTCACAAACGCTTAACAAAGGCTTCAATAAAAATTTCTTCACCTTTATCAAGGAATACCGGATCAATCACGTTGAGGCTGAATTGAAAAATAAGAGCAATGAAGAGCGGACCATTATGGATATTGCTTATATGAGCGGCTTTAACAGCAAAACGGGTTTCAACCGTGCGTTTAAGGAAGTGACAGGTAAAACACCAACCGAATACCTGGAAAACCAACCGTTTTGAATAGTACCCCTTTTATTTATGTAAAGTGGCACTCCTTATTTCAGCCGGCCGGATAAAATTGTATAACAATTTTAAACCCCGTTATAACAAACGCTGATGATCTCTGTATCGGCCATAATCCCGGGAATGCATTATTAAAAACCAATTAAT
>DASRTD010000145.1:0-16035 GCA_035656115.1 Mucilaginibacter sp. | reverse complement strand
TGGGTCAATAGTTTTTAGAGTTGAAATTGAAGAAGCAAGATCAACTTTTATCGTGTTGAAATCCTCATTTATGAATTTCACCTGTTTATCGAATATCAATGAAGAAAAGTATGATATAAATTCCGGGGAATTTGCAAGTGTAGAAAGTCCAGGAATTTTCGCGTATAGTTTTTGTAGACCAGTTTGCAGATTATCGGCATTTAATTTCTTTAATAATCGATAGGTTTCCAAAAAATGATATAGAATACTTTTTAACACTTTTCTATCTGCTCTCCGAATTTGCCACAATTCGGTCAATCCCTTGAGAGCCCATCCAAACGTAGCGCCGACCAAGACCGCCAAAATTGATAATATATATTTCTGATCCATGAAACTTTATAGAGAGAAAATGCAACAAGCGAAAAAAAATCAATCAGTGAACGCTAATTCCCATTACCCATTGCACCGCTTTCACAAAGGTGGCATCGCAGCCATGCCGTCAAGGGCTTGTAAATGGGTGAAGTAATTTTTTTCTTATGGTGCACCCACCCTTGACACCATAGCTGCTTTCTGCTGTCGGTTGTTTACGCAGTGCAATGGTGCCGTGTGTGCAATCCTATTTAACATGATGATACTTTATTTCTTCTGCAACAACCCCTCAACGATTTTATTAAGCCTGTCTATTTCTTCATCCTTCGATGCGATGATCTTTTCGTACAATTCCTTTTGGCCTGAATGAAAGTTTTCTATCAATTCAAAGTTGCCTTGCGCGCCATGATTCACTCCATTAAAGTTGAGCACCATCGGTTCTTCACTTAACAAATCGTTGACGGAAACCTCTAAAATAGCTGCTATCTTTTCGAGCGTATCAATGTTGAGTTTGCTCGGGTCAGTTTCAAGTTTCGAATAGGTGTTTTGAGCAATTTCTAATTTGCCCGCAACATACTCTTGTGAATATCCTTTCAGATCTCGAAGGGTCCTAATTTTCCGTCCAATAATATTTCCGCGCATCATAATTAAATAGGTTTGAGATAAAGGTATAAATATCGGGATAATTTAGCAATCCTGGGGATGAAGTATCGATAGGAAGGCAACGGCTGTTTTACAAGTTTTGTATAGGTGCAGTGGATAAAGGGTTGTTTACTGGCCGCGATGAAAAAATGCCTATTCATATTACTTACTGCTTTCGCTATCAGGAGTAAAATAACATGCATTGCCAACGCAATCCACTTAGTTTATAATTATAAGTACTATGAATAACAATATAAAAACAAAAAAGTTCATGTCGACAGTTTTTGCATTGGCTTTGGGATTAGGCCTCGCTTTTGGTTTGAGTTATGTGTTTGCAGACAGCACAAATGGAGGGTTTACTCCGCCAACGGATACGTTCCCAAATTGCGACCCTTCAGTACCTGCCTGCAACACTCCCATAAACGTTGGGACTAAGGAACAAGTTAAGAATGGAAGCTTATCCGTAAATGCGTTTACTGCATATATGGATTCAGAATTCTATCAGGGTTTGACGGTTGATCAACTTGCCGATGGTGCAGAGCATTATGTCTGTGTCGATGGAAGCGGGAAGTTTGTTATGTGTTCAGGAACAGTGCATGTTTCACCGGCAGCGTATGACCAGACTCTCTATGTAACAGGTATCCCTGGGTTTAATCAGCCCGCGGGCGGCACTAATACAACCTATGATGGTTCGCACAGTACTGGGTTTACTGCTGCAATCCAAGTACAGGTTACTGATGGATCATCGACACCACCTTCTACTAACATACAGGTTACTGACAATGGAACGGTTGTGGGGTGCGTGCCTGTCCCAACAACAACGCCTGCGACTCTGACGTTTCCCTCTGCGACATATGGGATTTTTGACTCAATCGGTATTAGCGCGAATCTTGGCGGGTGTTAGTTAGCAACGAACAGCGAATATCATGTCATTAGAAAGCAGCCGACTCAGCGGCTGCTTTCTAATGACATCTGTGTATAACAATTTCAATAGCTTGACAAAATCGAATATGTATACTATACTCTTAGCAAAGACACTGTCTATAAAATCAAGTTTGTTTCACCTACATTAAAAATTTAATATGAAAAGATTAGACATTATACTGTTCATGGGAGCAGTTGCCTTTTTTGCAAGTTGCAAAAAAGAGCCTCAAATTTCGCCGCCTATCGTGCCAGCGTCACTTTCAGTGACTGTTGATACAGCCAAACTAAATGGGTTTGGGCAGGTAAATCCACTCCATACAACCGTTTCATCGGGGGACTCCCTGGCTATTATCGTAACCCCCAATCCTGGTTGCAGGATAAATGCAGTGTTGATAAACAATGTTGCTACTGCCTTTACGAGCGATATTATCAAAATCAGAAATATACGGTCTGACTTGGTAGTAATGGTGAGTTTAACCGACTCGCTAACAACGACACAATTGGTGTTACTTAAAACATATTTAACCGGCCCCGTTGGCAGCCCGAAACAATTTATTGATAGTGCCGAATGGCAGCGAGGAACCGGGGGGTATCCGTTGAAATCTTGGCAACCCATACTGCCATTTTCTCCATCAGGCCCCTTTGATTATCTCAGCAACGGAACGTATCAGGAATTTAACAATTCTAGTACGCTTACCTTTCAAGGGACATGGTCACTAAGCTACAACGGCAAGGTGATCACCATTTATGACCCAAAGAGTGGAGGCTCCATCAGTTCCAATATTTTGGAATTAGACGCTCAAAGAGAAGTATATGACTTCATCAATTTTGAAGGAAAAGGGCACGATTTTAAATATACATCAGTAGTTTACCATCATTGACAATCGAATGCATTTTTCTTTTAAAAAAATAAACTGTTCATTTCTAAGGAAGTGGCAGTTTTTTAATTTTATTTACGTACCTTAGTTTCAACAATCTAAACCAATGAGTCATGAAAACCTCAATTAGTATACTCTTCATAACCCTCATTATTACAGGATGCAAAAAGTCCTCAACACCAGTGACCAACCCAACTCCCAAGACCTACACTATTACTGCCTATTCAACCGCGGGCGGCAGTATAAGTCCATCAGGTGCGAATAACGTATATGCAGGTGCAACCGCAAGTTATACTATGACACCGACAGCGAACTATGGAGTAGCATCGCTTTCAATTGATAACAAAGCCGTTAATCCTGCAACGACATATCTATTTACAAACGTCCAGGCTAATCATACGATCAGCGTTGGGTTTGCTCAGGCTTTTCAAATTACCGCGTCAACCGATGGCAACGGAACGGCTGTATTCTCACCGTTAGCCCCAACTGCCGGCCAATCAGTGACGTTTACGTTTACTCCTAACACAGGATTCCAGACCGACAGCCTATACATTGACGACATTTTCGTAAAAACACTATCTGGACAAACGTCATACACGCTCTCTAATGTCACAAAAAATCATGCAGTTGCTATTAAGTTTATTTTAACCACTCATGTCCTTGATTCGCTGACCAATTTATTGATAGGCAAATGGACTATGACCAGTTTGAATTCCACGCTCGTTGGTGCACACGGCAATTATTTGGGGTGGGATGTTCAAGACATCTATTCTAATTGTTCATCAAGTGTCTATTCACAGTACGACGCTAATGGCGTATATGTGCCAAATGCGAACCTCAATGGAACAAACTGCTCTCCTTTAGCCAATCAGCAATTTCAGATAAGCGTTCCCAATCATTGGAAGTTGAAGAACAATGGCAAAGTCATCTATATGACCGACCCACCACTGGACAGTTTAACAAATGTCACTGTTACCAAAGACTCATTAATAGCCATTTACTTCGGCTCGGTTAATAACGTCCCTCGTATCGCGTATTGGTATCATTATGCTCGTACACCGTAGGGAAAATAAGGCGTTACCGTCTTGTCCGAAGAATTTGTTATCTTTAAAAAACTAATTCTTGAATATGCCCAAAGGTCGTGTCGCAATTTTAAACCATGTTCGGGGCATGTATGCCGTGGAACTATCAGACGGAAGTTATTCTGTGTTTGAGTTGCTTGATTCTAATCAAATCAATTCAGAGGACATCATCTCCGGTGCGCTAGATGATGAAGGCAGTTGCATACTTAACAATTTGACCGAGAATGAAGCATTTGACGCAATTGTTCAAAATACGGGGTTAAATTTGGCTATGGCCAAAAATAGGACAATATTGATTTAGCCATCGAAATAAATTTTAGGCGCCATAGCTATGCCATTTGTTTTGATTCTTTCATTAAAGAATCAAAATGATTGATAAAGGGTTCCGATATACCGTGGGGTTTAACTTCAAGTTCCATTTGAGGAAAAAACTGTCCCTTGCGCTCTCTTAAATAAAAACCCACCAATAAATTAGTTTCAGTTATAACTAAAGAAAGATTTGGCGGCGCGTCATAATAATTAATAGCTATTTTGCCTTTGAATCTTTCCCGTCCAAGACTTTCTATAAAAATAGAATGAGCTTTGATAGCATGTGAAATACTTTGGAATATATCATTGTGTGTTCTTTTTTCCTCTGTTGCACGTCGTTTAACGAATTGCGACGACGGGTCCAAGGCTAACAATTGAATATTGCATCCTTCTTTTAATTTTCCAATAAAAATGTGCTGAACTGGTATGCTTGTAAAACTTTGTAAACTAATGCCTAATATTTTTATCGTGGAGCCAGGGTACGCATCCTTAATTATTTCATAGGCTCGATTATCATTTCTTTCCCTCCTTATAACTTTTACTCCTAAATCTGTTAGTTCGTCTGCTATTTTAACTAAGGAATAAAATCGATCTAGTTTATAGGGAATATCTGACGAGTTATAAGTAGCAATCATCGAGTCATTTAAGACATCTAACAATTGTCGTTTCGAAAAAAAATCGATAGCAAAACCGAATACGCCAGCGGCTATTAATGCAACTCCAGTTTCTTTAAAAACATCGGAAACTGGCGATTTTAATATTAAAATCGATATTAAAATTGTAACACCGGCGACAATTGTTCCCAAAAATAAATATTTATAAGACTTTATTATCCTCTTTAGGCTCTGCCATGTATTGGAAAAATCGTTTGTCTCATTAATGAAGGCTGGTTGTTTAGGCAGCATCTTCAACTCTGCTTTTCTAAGTTGAGAAATGCTAAAAAATACGCCTACGCAAAATAATGTTGTGAAAAACAATAAGAAGATTACTATCCAGGTCATTATTTTAGGTTATTAATAATTTCATGATAATAAATAATCCATTTTAGCCCCAGAGCTAGCACAAGGGAAACACCTAAAATTAATTGTTCACAAAGAATTAATGTATCTCTCTTAAATTCCAATTCTAATTCTTGATATAAATACAGTGACGCGTATAGTAGCATTGAAAAAAGGATAATGCAGATAAAAATAATTATAAGAGAAAAGTTAATAAACCGCCCAAATTTGTTCCAAAATGGACTTTGCGGTATTTTCGCATCAATAAAAAAATCATAAACTATTGAACCGCTTATTGATATAGCCAAAAAAAGAAAGAATCCATTTAGAAAGAAATTTGAAATATTAAAATGGCCATCAATTCTAAGTAAGTTGAGAATGTACGTTACAGCTAATTGAGCTATGCCAATGAAAAAAAATACTGTCGCCCAACTTAGCGCCTTTAAAAAAGATTTGAATGCCATCGAATATAAAAAAGCAATGTTTTGTTAGGTCCGGTTAATGCGTTTACAATATCGATACATAACGCAAGAAGTGTCAAAAATATTAGATATGAACGAGTTATACAAATCAGAAGGCATGTATTTTCATAATTGTGCAATGTTGTCAGTAGAATCTTTAATTTTCTTTGAAATCTAGATAATATCCGAATAGATGAATTGTTCGAAATTGGTTGTAAATCACCCAACATACCCTTAAATAAGAGTGATTTTGATTCTTTTTCTAATTCTGAAACAGAACATATTAATTTTTACCCACGTGAAATCCAATTCCATTAAAATGTCATCTCTATGGAGTTCGGTTGTTTGTAGTCGCAAATTGTATACTCGCCCGCTCTCCGCAATTTGCAACCTCCGACAATTATGCTTGTAAGCTGAGTCTACACGGGCTTTATCCAATTATTCAAAAGCGATATATCATCCAAAAAGTTCGACATTCCGCCTGCTCCCCCTACAAAAAAGTTAAAAGTCTCAAGTCGAAAGTCTTGAGACTTTTTGCTTTTGGAGCCGTGGTAGCTCATCGGGCTCATATCCGCCAGTTGACGGACGTAGGTTCGAATCCTGCTACCGAGCCGGACAGGCTTGTAAAATCAAGTTTTGTCCGTTTTTTTTTCTACATAGCTTACTGTTTATCAAGTAAATCAACTGCGGCCCCTGGTTGATTTGAGCGGTTCGATAACCAGTTCCATCAAAACAGAGTTTTTCCGGGTATATCGAACTGTCTTTGGTAAAAGAAAAGTAAAATTCTCAACATTTTCTTTAAAAAAAAGACCGAACGGTTTATATTTGCACTCGTAATGACAAAAGCAGAAAGAACACGGCAGTTTATAATTGAAAAGGCAGCCCCGATAATTAACCAAAAAGGTATGGCCGGCACGGCTATTAGTGATATTATGGAAGCTACCAAACTGGCAAAGGGCGGTGTATACGGTAATTTTGAAAATAAAGATGAAATATGCCTGGAAGCGTTTAACTATTTGACTAAGTCGCTTAGTGCTGCCATTGACCAAAGTATGGGGGACAAAACATCCGCAAAAGAAAAACTTTTTGCTATGCTTGATTTTTACCTCAACCGCTTAAATAGAAGCAGTACCGGCGGTTGTCCTATTTTAAATTTTGGTACAGAATCCGATGATACTAACCCGGCGATGAAGCAAAAGGTTAATGAAGCTATCCGGGCCTCTCAAAACCGGATCAAAAATGTAGTTAAGCAGGGGGTGGAAACGGGCGAGTTCAAAAAATCATTTGGGGCGGAAACATTTGCCATGAAAATGTTTACCATGATTGAAGGCGCTATATTAATTAGCCGCGTTCAAAACAACAATAATCAAATGCAATTTATAGTCGATATTCTGAAAGCAGAGATTGAGGAAAATAGCAAATAAATTTTTTTTTGACATAAAAAAGACCGATCGGTCTAATTTTAGCATATAGCGATATGAGTACCTTAAAAAAGAACCTGCTGATTATTACTGTTCTCCTTGCCGCGGTGATGGAACTGATAGATACCACTATAGTAAATGTCGCCCTCTCGCACATGAGCGGTAACCTGGGGGCAACGATTGAAGATACTACATGGGTAATTACTTCATATGCTATAGCTAATGTGATTATTATTCCCTTAACAAGCTTTTTGACGACTAAATTGGGAAGAAGAAATTATTATATAGGGTCAATCATTTTGTTTATTGTTTGCTCTTTTATGTGCGGAAGTGCCACAGATATATGGACCCTGGTATTTTTCCGTTTTTTTCAAGGGATTGGCGGCGGCGCTTTGCTTTCGGTTTCGCAGGCAATCATTTTTGAGCTTTTTCCAAAAGAAAAACAAGGTGTCGCCGGGGCCATTTTTGGTATTGGCGTATTTATCGGCCCCACAATAGGCCCTACTTTGGGAGGAGTAATCACCGAAAACTATTCATGGCCGCTTATATTTTATATCAATATCCCATTAGGCATCCTAGCAGCAACCTCATGTTATTTCCTGCTTACAGAGCCTCAGATCAAATCAAAAGTACACGCTGTAGACTGGACAGGCATTGGTTTGCTGGCCATTGGCGTAGGTTCATTGCAAACCGTATTGGAAAGGGGGCAAACTGAAGACTGGTTTGCTACCCCATATATCACTGTCCTGACGGTTATTTCTTTAACTGCAATAACTTCATTTATTTTATGGGAGCTACATATTGAACACCCGGTAGTAAACCTCCGCGTTTTTAAAAGTAAAACTTTAAGTGTTGCCGCTATACTAACCTTTATAACCGGTATAGGCATGTTTACGTCAATTTTTCTCACCCCGGTTATTGCGCAGCGTTTGCTCGGGTTTACACCCACGCAAACCGGTTTACTGCTTTTACCGGGAGCAATAATAGCCATCCTTGGGTTGATGGTTTCGGGTAAACTTCTGCAAGCCGGGGTATCACCATTAATAATTATAACGGTAGGCTTCTTTTGTTTTATTTATTTCAACTGGAGCATGTTTGGGATGAACCTGGGCACTTCAGCAAATACCATTACAGGAAATTTAATTTTCAGGGCATTGGGAATGGCCTTTTTAACCGTACCCCTGACTGTATTGGCGGTGTCTTCATTGCAACCGGGAGACATTCCGCAAGGCGCGGCGTTAAATAATATGATGCGCCAACTTGGCGGATCGTTTGGCATATCTATCATTAATACTTACGCCGCCCGGAGGGTCGCTTCACACCGGCTAGACCTTATTAGTCATATTACAGCTGCAAATCCTCTAGTTGTCGACCGCATAAACAATTACACTGCTTACTTTCAACATAAAGGGATTAACCTGTTGGATGCGAGGCAAAATGCCATGAAACTAATGGAGGTCGCAGTTGTTAGACAATCAACCTTATTAAGTTATACTGACTCCTATTTTTTAATCGGGCTATTGTTCGCCATAACGCTTCCCCTACTATTATTTGTGGTTAACAGGCCTAAAACTAAAGCGGGGGAAATAATATTAACAGACCACTAAAATAATTTTAAATAACTAAATAAAATGAACATAACAAATAAAATGGTACTGATCACCGGCGGTGGTTCAGGTATCGGCTTCGAAGTAGCTAAATTATTGAGTCAAAAAAATAATAAAGTAATTATTACCGGCAGAAGCGAAGCCAGGCTGCAAAAAGCGGTCTCCCAATTAAATAATGTAGATTATATCGCAGCCGATATCAACAGCGAAACTGATATAAAACTACTTGTTAAAAAGATCAACGAAGAATACGGCTCTCTTGATATCCTTATAAACAACGCAGCCCAGGGTTCTGCTTACAAACTTGATGCTGAAGTAAACGCTTATGATAAAGCAGTAGATGAAATTCAAACAAATTATCTGTCTGTAATCAGGCTGACAGAAAAGCTGTTGCCACTATTGAGCAATCAAAGAGAAGCAGCCATAGTTAACGTAACCTCAATTGTAGCTTTTGTACCCGGCATTAATTTACCAACTTATGCAGCGAGTAAGGCGGCGTTGCATTCCTATACACAAGCGTTACGGCATACACTTGCCAGAACTACACACATTAAAGTGTTTGAGCTGATGCCGCCATTGGTAAATACCGAATTTTCTGCAGAAATAGGTGGGGCCAACGGTATACCTCCTGAGTTAGTTGCAGAAGGACTAATCGAGGGCCTTGAAAGGGATGAATATGAATTACATATTGGCAAAACCGCTGATATGTACAAATTATTTCTTTCATCGCCTCAGGAAGCTATGAATGCGCTGAACCAGGGCAGGTAATATTTCTATTGCCTTGTTTCTCCTATTCGCGGGAACGCAGAAACCGAAAAGTCGGTCAAACCCGTGCTCATATTAGCGGGCATCAAATTATTCTTCCTGAGTTGTGCCAGGAATGCTGTTGGTGTGGAGCAAAAAGGGCTTGTTCTTCCCGTTGTCAGCTGCCGGTGCAAATAAAAAGGATGGTCCATCCGCACAATTGCACCGACAGCTGACACCTGGCGCTGGAAAAACACCATAGCGACATTGCCGAATAAATAAAGGCATTTATACGAAATAATGGCAAGTAGCACATTTTTTGAATCTACTGGTATAAGAATGCCCGTCTTATAAGAAATAAATCAAGTATCAAATAAAACTGAAAATCAAAATCATGAAAAGCCCAACAGTTAAGTATCTAAAAGCTGAGGTTGAAGATCTAAACGTTTTTTACCGTGAAGCAGGGTCAAAAGATGCGCCTGTAATCCTTTTATTGCATGGCTATCCAACATCTTCCCACATGTACAGGAACCTGATTCCTATATTAAGCGAACAATATCATGTGATTGCACCGGACCTGATCGGCTTCGGATTTTCTGACGCACCGCATTACAAAGCGTTCAATTATACGTTCGACAAAATACATCCAGGGGCTGGTGGATCAATTAGAGTTAAAGCGCTTTGCCATCCAGGTATTTGATTACGGGGCACCCGTAGGCTACAGACTAGCTATCGCCAACCCCGAAAAAATTACAGGTATCATTTCCCAAAACGGTAACGCGTATGAAGAAGGTCTGAGCAATGGGTGGAACCCTATCCGTCAATACTGGGCAGACCCAAGCGAGGAAAACCGAAATAATTTAAGGGTAATGGCTACCGCTGAGACTACTCAATGGCAATATTTTACCGGCGTGAGTGACAAGACCCTGATAGCACCGGAGTCGTATTCACTCGATCAGTTTTTCCTTGACCGTAATGAAAACGTGGAGATTCAGCTTGATCTGTTTAAGGATTATGCTAATAATGTGGCACGCTATCCTGCATTCCATAAGTATTTCAGGGAAAGCCAGGTGCCATTGTTAGCTGTCTGGGGTGATAAGGACCCGTTCTTTTTGCCTCCGGGTGCAGAAGCCTTCAAGAAAGATTTACCAAAAGCGATTGTGAAGTTCTTCGATACGGGCCACTTTGCATTGGAAACCCATGTGAATGAGATCGGTGAAGAAATCTTGAAATTTCTCGAAAAATTGCCCCGATAATAAAAATTGCCGGTAGCCCCGTGATTAAGGCAATTGCCTAAGAACAATTGCCACATTTGTGAATTTATGCAAAAACCAAATATGTTTCACCGTATCTTCAGTTGTATTATCCTCCTTTCCGGATATCTTATAATCAATACTGATAATTGCTTAGCGCAAACAACCGATACAGGGTTGTCTGCAAAGCAGATAGCCGAAATTCAACGTAAAAATGGACTTGATCCGATAACCCCACTTTCTATGCGCATTCGGGACGCTTCGGCCAATGTAATAAAATTATTTCGGGAAGCAGGCATGTCGCCCAGTCAACACCAGCTTACCGGGGAAGAACGTCTGAAAGTTTCTAAGGCATTTGCTGTTCTTCCTCCCCTTCACCAAAGGGTATTGAAGGCGCATTTACGAAGCATTAATTTTCTTGACAATATGCCAAATACGGCCCTGACCTCGCAAGTTAATGATGATGACCAGTTTAAGCTTTATGATATAACCTTTCGTGCAGCAATTCTCAAGCAGAATTTATCGCAATGGATCACAGAAAAAGAGCGAACTTGTTTCAAAGGTGGCGACTCCTCCTTAAGCGTCTCCATTGTGGCCGGCGAACTTGATGCTATAGCCTATGTGCTGATGCATGAAGCCACGCATGTTGTTGATGGATCGCTTGGAATACTACCCAATAATCCCAGCAAGAAATCTTTCGACAGCCTGGCAAGCGGTTCCTTTACAACCGGCATCTGGCTTGACCGTGCCACCATTGCCCCAAAGTTTCGTGATTCATTGTTGGATAGTACCCGTTTCCGGCGTGGCGGGAAAGTCTTCCCGCTTGATCTGGCTGTGAAGACTTATCAGGCGCTCGGGCGCACCCCATTTGTTTCACTTTACAGCACCAGCAGCCAGCATGAAGACCTTGCCGAGTTCGTCACCGTTTATGACTTTACGCAAAAATTAAAACAACCTTTCAGGATCGTGATTAGAAAAAACGACAAGGACATTTTCTCTTATGAGCCAATGAAATCGAAGCTGGTACAAAGCCGGGTCAAGTATTTAAAAAAATTTTACTCAGATATCTGATCATTTGTTGCCTCACGAACTCCTTAAAATTTCAGGAGTAAATTTGTGATAGAATTCGCAAAGACTCTATGAAGCGGTTCGACTTTAGTCCTGTTGAGGCTACAAAGAAGGTCAAAAGCCTCAAGTCGAAAGTCTTGAGGCTTTTTAATTGGAACAATTGCTGGCCCGTAGGGCTCATATCCGCCTAAAGGCGGTCTTAAATTCGAGTCCTGCCCCGCTGCAAAGCAAGTCAAAGCCTTTATTTGAAAGTCTAAGGACTTTTTTCGTTTGGGTACCGTTAGCTGCCCGAGCCGGACCTCAAAAAAGACAAATTATGCTTTTTCCACCTGTTTACAGCCAGGAATTGGATCACTTAAAAGTCTTTCAATATTTGATTAAAAAAATCGGTTCGATTTTTTTAATTGTAAGGATTTATTTTCTAAACTTGTAAAGTATTTTTCTAACAACTATCCGATCTCCCTTTTTTAGCTATTGCATTAATAAATTTCCTGAGTGTTTCCTTGATACTCTGTGACAACGTGAACTGTATTGGGGAAAGTGGGTTTAATTTGCCGGCTATATTAAAATGGCACCTGATAGACCGTCATTAATTTGCTGATTGTCTGTGTTTTGAATGATATTTTTTAACTTTATTCAAGGAAAAAATCTGATTGGTGAATGTGTTGGTTGATTGTGTTGTACTATCGATTACGCAAGTCTGATTGATGATCGTCGATGTTATTAAATATTAAAAAAACGCTTTTTGTTAAATAAATAGCTAACTATTTTTAATTATCCTAAATATTAATCTCTTAATCTTTGTTTCATGGCTTTCCAGGCAAAACTTAAATTAGGCAGTAAAGAATACGATGTAATCAGCTGCAGCTATTCATTTCACCGTGACGTGGATCCTAAAGGACGACCGGCATCAGGCGTTTATGGCGGAACAATAAACATTGTCGTTGAATCAACGGCCGATACTTCCATTGTTGAATCAATGGTAAACAACCAGTTTAAACCCCAGGACGGCACCGTTACATTCAAAAAAAGTGATGAGGATTCAAAAATGAAGGAATTATCTTTCCAAAAGGGTTATATCGTTCAATATTCAGAAGGTTATGACGCCGTGGGTTCAACCCCAATGCTGATAACTTTTACGGTGTCTGCCCAAACCATTAAAATTGGCAGCGCCGAGCATAAAAACGACTGGCCGGCCTAGTGTTTAGTCAACAGTCTTTAGTCGTAAGTCTTGAGTCAATTTTGCACTTTTCTGACTGAAGACTCAAGACTTTAGACTCAGGACTAAGCGTCAATTAATGATTGACACAACACTAATATCTGCGGCGTTAATTTGCGGGGGCAATGAAATTTGATCAATACCCATTTAACTTCATTTGAAATTGAAGTTTATCAAGTGTTTTTTACGTTTCAAACAATCGGATCTAACTCTACGTAAATTGATCGGGTACGAAAGCGATTCCCGATAGCAGTAAATTGTTAAACGTTAAGCATGGAAAATAAACTTAATGTTAGCATAAATATAGAGGGTACGTCTATATTGCATTTCTCTTCTTTCAGCCTGGAGCAAAAATTTAATGAGCATCATAAATTTGAGCTCCGTTTTAACCATGACCTGGTTGAAGCCCCCGGCATGGCCTCCCTGGCAAATTCAAAGAATTTTATGGGCAAAAACATCACTGTTGAATTTGGCGTTGAATCCGGAAATGAACAGGTTTTTGTTGGTAAAGTTACACGTGTTGAGTTTTCGCAAAGCCATGGGTACCAGGGAGATTTGATTGTAAGCGGCTACAGCCCGACCATTTTACTGGAACGCGGGCCTGATTTGGGCTCCTACCTGGCCAAAGATCTTAAATCGATCATTCGCCAGGTTACCGGCGATTTAGCTTCAAATGATTTAAAGATGAAGCTAAACCCGGCCCGAGCAAGCACAATTGAATATATTATCCAGTACCGCGAAAGCGACTATGAATTTATAAACCGGCTGTCGGCCGAGTACCATGAATGGTTCTTTTATGACGGCACCAACCTTAACTTCGGCAAGCCGGGTAAATTAAAAGATGTGTCGCTGGTATATGGGCGAAACCTGCAAAACCTCCAATATTCGCTGCAGATAGCCCCTTTGAAATATCACAAATTTGCTTACAACGCAAAAACGGATAATATATTGACGTCCGATGGCAACGGAACGCCCACCGGCTCGGCGGACATGTCCTTTGCCATATCTGCGGCAAACCAAACATTTAGCAAGTCTTATAACCAGCCTGCACCCATCCGGGTTGATACACAAATGGATATCGACTCCTACGTGCAAAACGAGCAAAAGGCGCTTATTTCAGACCTGGTTCGTGTTACGGGCAGTGGAGACGAGCCTGAAGTAGCTTTGGGATGTGTTGTCGACATCAGCATGAGCCTGCGCGAATCAATGGATTTTACGGTGCATGATTTTGGTAAATTCCTGGTAACATCTGTTTTTCATCATATTGATGGTTTGGGGCATTATTACAATACTTTTGAAGGCGTTGCAGCAGATACTGAGCGCCTGCCGGTGATGAATGTTAACAGGCCCGCGCCCGATATCCAGGTAGCGACGGTTACGGATAATGACGACCCGGATAAGCAAAGCCGGATAAAAGTAAAATTTAAATGGGAGGCCGCGAATAACGACCCTACCGAGTGGCTGCGGATTGTAACGCCAAGTGCAGGCAGCGACGATCAGGATGGAAGCAACCGCGGGTTTATTACTATTCCTGAAAAAAACGACCAGGTTTTAATTGCTTTTGAGGAGGGCAACATTGCCCGGCCCGTGGTAATGGGTAGCGTTTACAACTCCAACAACGGCAATAGCCAGCAGCAGCAGGATAATCATATTAAAAGCCTGTCGACCCGTAGCGGGCACTTGATTGTGTTTGACGACAGCAGCGATACCCAGGGGATTTAAAATTACCGACAGGAATGGCAATATGATATTTATTGACTCGAAGGAAAAAAATATTACCATTACCGCACTGGAAACGATGACGTTGAACGCCAAAACCATGAAAATAAATGTGGACGAGGATATGGAGGTGAAAGTACAGCAGAATATGAAGGTAAATGTTACGCAAAAGATAGATATGCAGGCGATGGATGTTTCCATAGATGCCAGCGATTCTTTTGACGCAAAAGGAGAAGCATCGGCAAAAGTTGAAGGCGCCCAGGTAGAAATAAACGGCACCGCGAGCGCAAAGGTAAGCGGCGCCATGCTCGATCTGGAGGGAAGCGCAACGGCGACGTTAAAGGCGGCTATCGTACAAATTAATTAAAATAAGGGCAATAAATTTCTTATTAACAGAGGATCAACTTAATAAATTAAAGTTAAATGGGACAACCCGCTGCTCGACTAACTGATATGCATGTTTGCCCGATGGTAACACCGGGAACGCCGCCTATACCCCATGTCGGCGGGCCGATTACCGGCCCGGGCGCACCTACGGTACTTATCGGCGGAATGCCGGCGGCAGTGGTTGGTGATATGTGCGTGTGCGTAGGTCCGCCTGATACCATTGCCATGGGCTCTACATCCGTCTTGATCGGCGGAAAACCTGCTGCGCGTATGGGCGACACAACAGCTCATGGGGGATCCATCGTTTTAGGCGAGCCAACAGTGTTAATCGGCTAAAACCAGGGAAATTTTTTAGCAAGTACCCTATAATGTCTCTATTCAATTCATGACACCAATAGACTTAAATCCACAAAAATGAACCAGGCAGCACAAAATAAATTGATCAACATTGCCCGCAACCTTATCGGCACCAAACATAGTGTTTTAGATTGCTCGAACTTTGTAAACCAGGTATACACGCAAGCCAATATGTCTTACGGCTACAAGGCCGCCTGGCAAATTAAACCCGCCAATCCGCCTGAGAATTTTGTATGGAAAGGCAAAAATTTACCCGCGAAAAACCTGGAAGCTGGAGATCTGATCGTTTTTGACCGGCATATGGGCATTTGGGACCCTAACGGATGTAAAACTATCGGGACGGATGCGGTGTGCAAAAAACTTAAAGATAACGCCCCTTTTTTAAGTTCGAGAGGGGATAGCACAAAAAATGCACAAGGTGCATTAGTGAATGACCGCGGAGTAGCCTATGGCCAAACCAAATGGTGGGGCGATTATGATGTTTACAGGTGGGCGGGGAAATAGGGTAAACCAACTGGAAATTTCATTGTAAATAGATAAGAGCGGCCTTTTCTTCGGGATCAAATTGTAAGTTGGGCATTATCCCGTTTCTCATTGCGCCAACACTTCTTTTTCCCC
>DASRTD010000144.1:0-15802 GCA_035656115.1 Mucilaginibacter sp. | reverse complement strand
GGAAAACTCCGCGCGTAACGCCTTTGAGGTATCATTCGTGTTGTTGGTCGCCAATGTGTTGTTAATCAATAGATTTGTCGTATTTCGATAATTTTTTTCCGATTTGCTGTTATAAAGCGGCCATTATTTCCGTATGGGTTAAAAATTGGATTTAATTATTCGTGCACCCGCTTTCTTAAAAAACAATTACTTATGCAATCAACATTTTCATTAAGCACCGCAATTAAATGTCTGAATAAAGATCCGGCCGGCTAAACCCTCGGCTATTCTTTTCATCTTATTCAAACATATTAGTTCACTCTTAATTACTTATCCCGTATGGGGTAGATAATTAAATTTCTATCATCTGCTTATTATGAAATACCCCTACATTGACCAAACAGGGAGATTTATTTTCCTGTTGGACCTAGTGTTTCTAAATTTTTCGATGGCCTTGGGTCATTACCTCGTATTCGGCGACAGCCCGCCCAATTTTTCATCGAAGGCGTTTTTTCTCATTTCAAATATTTGCTGGTGCTGCGGCACGGTTGCGACGCGCAGCTACAGGCTGCGGCAGCCCTTAAACATCAGTACGCTTGTAGAAAAGCTGCTGGTGGCCTTTATTTACCAGGCTTTGCTGGTACTTGGCGTTATCTATTTTTTTAAAATCCTGAATATTTCAAGGGGTGTAGTAATGCTCTCGTTTAGCGTATTTTTATTTTTAGCTATTATTCTGCGCACCTTGTTGTCTCATTTCATTCAAACGTTGTGGAATGAATTTGGCAAAAGAGTGATCATTTTAGGGAACAAAAGCATAGCCGAAAGCCTGATGACAGCATTTAATATCTACCCTGAGCTGGGCTGCAAAAACTATGAATACCTGGATGCAGAGTTAAAGCCCGACACAAACAGGCAATGGATGCAGCATGTATTGCTGGCAAAAAAACCTAACGAAATATTTGTATGCTACAAGGAAATGCAGGTTGAAATATTGGACCAGCTGATTGTTTTCGGGGCGCAAAATGCCATTAAAATTAAGGTGGTTTATGACGTTATTGAAGCGAAGCCGGGCTCGCTCGCCAACCTGGACAATATTCCGGTGCTTCACCTTGACCCACAGCCTGCCGCTACGCGAAAGATCAAAATACTAAAGCGAAGTTTCGATATACTCTTCTCTGTTACACTCATGATATTAGGCGCTCCTATTTTTGTGATGTTGTATGTGGTCACAAAAATCACTTCGAAGGGTGGTGCGTTTTATAAACAGGAACGGATAGGAAAAGATGAGCAGCCTTTTTATATCTATAAATTCCGGAGTATGCATACCGGTTCAGAGCGGTCGGGGCCGCAGCTTTCCAGTGCCAATGATCCGCGGATAACTAAGTGGGGCAGAATCATGCGGAAAACGAGGTTGGATGAACTGCCGCAATTTTGGAATGTATTAAAGGGAGAAATGTCCATTGTTGGTTACCGGCCCGAAAGACAGCATTTCATCGACCAAATCGCCAGGAAAAATCCACAATATAAAAGGTTACTGAACCATAAACCGGGCATAACTTCATTGGGCCAGGTACATTACGGATATGCAGAAACGGTGGACCAGATGTGTGAAAGGCTTCAATTTGACCTGCTGTATTGCCGCAACAATAATTTAAATGCCGATGTAAACATTATTTTGAAAACGGTAAAAGTAATGGTGCAGCGAAAGGGTAAATGAGCGGCTTTTTATTGCGGCGCAGCTATTTGCCGGCTGTTACCATCAACCCCATTTTTCCATATTTTTTTTGATATTCCTTCGGGTTTAGGGCTACGTGGCGTTTAAATATTTTACGGAAAAAGCCGATATCATCATACCCGCATTTAAAGGCGATCTGGTCGATACTGTCATTACTGTTTTCAAGCAGCTTTTTTGCGGCTTCTATGCGTACGCGCTGCAAATATTCAAGCGGGGTATTACCGGTAGCTGCCTCAAAACGGCGGATAAAATTCCGGTTGCTCATGTAGTATCTGCCGGCTAAACCTTCGATTGACAGGGAATGCTCATAATTTTTTTCAATAAACAGCTGTGCCTCCACAATCTTTTCATCCGAATGGTTCCGCTGAAGCTGAAAAACAGAAAATGTATGCTGGGGTAACTGATGGGTGTTTATCATCAGTATTTTAGACACCATGATTGCTTCCTGGTGTCCAAAATACTTTTCAATCAGGTAGATCATAAACGTGGTAAAAACAAAGGCGCCGCCGCAGGTATAAATATTCCCCTGGTCAATAATAATTTTATCATCCTGTACTTCTACGTCCGGGTATCTTTGGCGAAACAACTCGGCAAACCGTATATTGGTCGTTACATTTTTACCTTTGAGCAAGCCGGTTTCGGCCAGTAAAAAAGCACCGATGCAAATACTGGCCAGGTCTGCTTTTTTTTGGTGTTGTTGGGATAACCAATCAACAAGAAAGCGCTCGTTATTGATTACATCATCAATCCTCGCGGAACGCATAGCCGGAATGATCACCAGGTCATATACATAATCATTAGCCAGTTGTTCCTCTTTACCTGTATCTAACGCCTTGCGCCATAACTTTTTTTTATCTGCCCTTACATAATCTATACCGACAGCGGGTTTTAACGGGCTGCCACCCAGCAAAGGTACCGTATGGGCCAGTGCGCTCCATATCTCGGCAGGCCCTGTTACGCAGGTAGCAACAGCGTGTTCGTAATTGAGTATGGCTATACGCATAAAAAAGCTGGAGATGAACAAATTGGTAAAAGGCCTAAAGATATTGCTGATATGGCAAAATCAGCTAATTTAATTGTCATTTCTGCCACGCAAATCGCGCTGCCAATCTATCTAATTTTGACTTGTTGAAACACTAATTTTTAAAATCATCAAAAAAGTCATGAAAACAAAAGTCATTTTAATTACAGGAACAAACAGCGGCTTTGGCTGGCTTGCAGCTAACAGTTGCGCTGTTTTGGGGCACAAGGTATACGCCACTATGCGTGATACAAATGGCCGAAATGCTGACAAAGCAAAAGAATTGGCTCAGCAGGCAAACATCGAGGTGTTAGATGTGGACGTTACCGATGGAAAGTCGGTAGCTGAAGCAATAAACACTGTCATTATGAAAGAAGGCAGGATTGACGTGGTGGTGAACAACGCCGGGATCTACACGGTTGGAATTGCGGAAACGTTTACCGAAGGCGATTTAACCAGGATAATGGATGTGGATGTAATAGGGCCATGGAGAACCGTTAGAGCTGCTTTACCACAAATGCGTAAGCAGGGAGAGGGATTGATCATCAATATTTCAAGCGTCGCCGGCCGTTTTTCCTTCCCGTTTCAAACAGCTTACAATAGCGCCAAGTTTGCGGTAGAGGGCTTGACAGAAGGCTTACACTATGAAGTACGGCCGCTGGGCGTGGATGTGGTAATGATACAACCCGGCGCGTTTCCTACGGACGTTTGGGGGAAAATAGTAACCGGTTCGGATGCAACAGTAATTGCCGGATACGGCGACCTGGCAAAAGTTCCTGAACAAATTGGGGCAGGCATCGGCCAAATGTTTGAGGTTCTGAAACCAAACCCCCAGTTGGTTGCCGATGCAATCGTAAAACTAATTGATACGCCCAGTGGTAAACGGCCTTTAAGGACCGTTGTAGATCCGGCAACCGGAAATTTCTCCGAAGTGGCAAACATGCATGTAAAAGAGCAGTATGAAAACTTTTTAACTGCTTTTGGTATGCAGGCCATGCTGAACTGATTTTTAACTAATTCATTTATAAAAAATTCTAAAATCATAAAGAAAATGAAAACATCAGATTTCACCGCTACCATTTTGGTAGACCAATCGCCAAAAGAAGTGTTTGACGCATTCAACAATGTTCGTGGATGGTGGTCGGAGAATATTGAAGGGGGTACCGAAAAACTAAACGATGAATATATCTATCACTACCAGGATATTCATTACAGTAAAATAAAATTGATTGAAGTGGTTCCGGATAAAAAAGTGGTTTGGCTGGTGCTCGACAATTATTTCAAATTCACCAAAGACAAAAACGAATGGATCGGCACAAAGATCGTCTTTGAGATTTCGCAAAAAGATGGTTCAACCGCCGCCACGTTTACGCATGAAGGGTTGGTGCCTCAATATGAATGTTTCGAGATCTGCCGTGAAGCATGGACCAACTATATCAAATTCAGTTTGCGCAACCTGATCACTATCGGCCGGGGGCAACCCAACACTAAAGAAGACGATGGCTTTGAAGTACAATTAGTTGAAAAATGGAAACTGGAACAATAAAAGCGATTCAAATTTGAAAAATCAATTAAAAAACAACGAAATGAAAACATCAGATTTTACCGCTTCTATCCTGGTAGACCAAACCCCGGAAGAAGCATTCAATGCTATCAATAATGTTCGCGGATGGTGGACAGGAGAACCCGGAGTTGAAGGCAGCACAGACAAACTCAATGACGAGTTTACCTATACCTACAACCCCTACCATTATTCAAAACAAAAGGTGACAGAATTAATCCCTGGCAAGAAAGTTGTTTGGCTTGTTATTGACAGTAACATTAATTTTGTTGAAGACAAAAACGAATGGACGGGAACAAAAATTGTTTTCGAGATCACTAAACAAGGTAACCAAACCGAGGTGTGCTTTACCCACGTTGGTTTAGTTCCGGCCATTGAATGCTATGACGGCTGTTCAAACGCATGGAGCTCCTATATCAGCAATAGTTTGCGTAATTTTATTGTAGGAGCAAAAAAGCAGTAGAGTAAAGATGAACCGCAAGGTCAGGGAAAAAGCGTAATAAAGTAAAAAAATGAAAAAACGGGAAAACAAAGTTGCCGCCTCAGGCGGAACTATGAAAGACTTTGTGAGCGATCAACCGGGAGCGCCGCAGATAGTCGACCGGAGCGCCTTCCAGGCAGGGCTGGATGCATTGCGGGTTCGGGAGAAGGCGCATACAAGAGAAGGCGATGCGATTGCGGCCGCCCGCCGCCGGCTCCCAATGGTCGAAGTGGACGGCGCCACACCGCTAATTGGCGAACATGGGCGGCTGACATTATTGGACGCGTTTGAGGGACGCCGGATGCTTATCGCCTATTACTTTATGTGGCACGCCGGTCATCCTGCTCCCGAGCAGTGCGAGGGCTGCACCTGGGTTACATCGCAGGTCCGCGAGCTGTGTTATATTCATGCCCGCGACGTCACCTACGCCACGTTTTGCCAGGGCCCATACGAAGAAAGTGCAAGGTACCGTGACTTCATGGGCTGGGAGATGCCCTGGTACTCGGCGCCGCCATCCACGCTCGAGACGCTGTTGGTTGGACGCCGTATCGGCATGATGCATATTGTTTGTTACCTGCGGCAAGGATCCAATGTCTTCGAGACTTACTGGACGACAAGGCGCGGCGTCGAGGCGATGGACAACAGCTTTCGTTTGCTCGACTTGACCGTATATGGGCGGCAGGAGACCTGGGAAGATTCGCCGGCCGGGTGGCCACAAACCGGCATCATGAATTTTCTGCGCAGTTATGACACGGAGACGGTGTTTACAGGCAAACAATATACCCATGCCGATGGGCGTCCCCGTGTTCAGTGGTCCCGCCTGGAGGCCGGGTATTCAGACGATCTGGGAACCGGCATCGGCGACGGGCAAAAAGGCGGCGGCTGTCAGTGAGCCGCATTTTTTTACCGCCGACTAAATTGCCTTTATTTTTCATTTGCCCGGTACCATCGCCTCCTTTAGCCATTTTTGGGGTATGCCGAACGCAAGTTCCTTTTTCAGCCAGTTGTTCACAAAGTTAACCAGGGCCGCATCCGTACGTATCCACAAGGCTTTGTCACTTTTTGTGATCGTCCCCGGATAGCTGCGGCAAAGCTGGCGGAATTGTCGGGCCTTTAGGTCGGCCTCGGTATCATCGGTAATCATAACGTCGGCCCGGCCAGCCACTATCTCATTAAATATGCCGATGTTGTCCGGGTAGACAATAAGCGTCGCTGCTGGTAACAATGCCCTTGCAACCGATTCATTTGTCCCTCCGCGATTCTCGATCAAACGAACACCTGGTTTATTAATATTCATCACATTCGAAAAACGTGCGCTGTCTTCGCGGCGGCAAAGAAAAGTCTTCCCGCCTGAATGATAGGGGACGGAGAAACTGGCAAGGGCTGATCGCTCAGGTGTAATGCTGATGCCGCCGAGCGCGATATCAAAATCATTATTCTGCATGTCTGCCGCTAACTTTGTCCAGCTCGTTTTTATGAATACGGGTTTAACACCCATGGCCGCAGCCAGCGCGCGCCCCAGCTTGATATCTGCCCCATAGAGGGAGTCGCCCCGGGCAATGGCAAAAGGTGCGTAATCGCCGGGCGCGCCTATTCGTAAAACCCCGCTTTTAACGATTTGATCCAGTCTTGATGTTGAGTCGCGTATCGGTTGATTCTGCCCGTAGCCCTTGGGTAGTGACCATTCTACTACGAAGATGATCAACAACAAAAGGTGCTTATTATATTTCATTTGATCCGCCTAAAAAGGGAATGTGAATTTTCGGCCATAAAGCTATGAGTTTAAATTGATGTCCGGTAAAACCGGTGTTCATGGGCACGGAAATTGCGTTTAAAAATTGTCGATCGTTTGTTATGGCGATACATCAATAAAATCAGGTAAAATGTTACCAGGCTGCCGGTACACCTGAACCACCTGGTATAGGTGAATACACCTGGGACAGTAATTTTTCCTTTAGTTTGCTTGCTTTTGTCAAGAATTTTCTTTATTAAATTACAATAGATTCATTTTAAACGAAAAATTAAATGCCTGGATGCTTAAACGCGATTTCCCTGGTTCATGGGCCATCGTGGGTGACCAGCCTGCTGGTTTGGAATGTTGTCGCCCGAGCCGGGCGGAAAAAAGTAAAGCTATGGCCGGGTGGGCAAACAGTATGGGATTAAATTGGTTATCAAACTAAAACAGTCTAAATTTGTTCCAATTATGCCACTCTCCTTTAACAAAAAAATGACAGCGGGCTTCGTTGCTTCCATGTTGTTGCTGGTTTTTTTGTCGGTGGTATCTTATCAAACCATTTCTTCATCCGAACAGGCCGATGACTGGGTTAGCCATACTTTACAGGTAATTGTAAACACACAGCGTATATCGGCAGAACTTATCGACGCACAGTATAATAAACAACTATACACGCTTACCCGCAACGATAACGGGCTGAATGAATATAATTTAGCCAAACAGCCGGTTCGCCGGAATATCGACAGCCTTAGATGGCTGGTAAGAGACAACCCGCCGCAAGTACAAAGAGTTGACAGCTTAGCTAAATATGCCAATAACGAACTAAGCCGGGATACAGGCTCAAATAAAGCGCCTGCATCGGTTTTGCTGACAAGACGTAATTTAAACGGTGGCTTCGACACAAATGTCGGCAAATGTCGTAGTATTATAACCAGCATCATCAACACCGAAAGAACGCTGCTGGTGAGCCGCAAAGAATTTAAGAACCACCAGGCAAATTCGGCCAAGTGGCTCATCGTTATCGATGCACTGATCAGCCTGGTTATACTTGGCGGGTTGTTAATTTACATCGTCCGGACATTTAAAATAAAGCAGCGGCTACGGGAGCAGCTGCAAATATCGGAAAGTAAGTTTTCAAAAATCTTCAGCGACTCGGGCATCGGCATGGCCATTGTTTCATTGAAAGGCGAATGGCTCGAAGTAAACCCGTACCTGCTGCAAATGCTGGGCTACACGCAGGAGGAGCTTTCAAAAAAAACTTTCCAGGAAATTACCTACCCTAATGATTTAAAAAAGGATATGGCATTTGTGGCGCAGTTGCTAAGGGGAGAGGCCGACACCTATAAAATGGAGAAACGCTATTATCATAAAAATGGCAATATTGTTTGGGTATTGCTTACGGTGTCCCTTATCCACTATGAGGATTCGACGCCACGTTTTTTTGTTTCGCAAATAGAGGACATTACTGCTACCAAAAAACTGATCGGTCAGCTCGAGGTAAAAAACGAATCGCTTTCTATCATGTCAGCCGATCTAAAAAGCAAGGTAAACCAACTCGACGAATTTAACCGTATAGTTGCCCATAATCTTCGCGGGCCTGCCGGCAGCATCCAGATGATGCTTAACATGTATAAAGAAGAAACGGATGAGAAGGAAAAAGGAGATCTTTTTGAGCTCATCAGCAAATCCAGCGATACCCTTATGGTCACGCTTCAGGACCTGATGCAGGTGCTGGAGATAAAACTTAACCAGTCAATCCCATATGACAATTGTGATTTGGCTGAAGTAGTTGAAAAGACCCGTGCCATGCTTCAGGGCGATATCATTCGTTCGCAGGCAACTATCAGCACCGATTTCTGGGTGCAATCCATACATTTTCCGAGGATATATCTGGAAAGTCTTTTTTATAACATGCTGAGCAATGAACTGAAATACAAAAAGAACGGTGAGCCGGTAAGGATCGAGATTTCATCAGCCGAAGACAATGGCCGCGTTAAGTTGGTATTTAAGGATAATGGCCTGGGCATCGATTTGCAAAAGCACGGGAAAAATATGTTTAAGCCGAATAAAGTTTTTCATAAGGGTTACGACAGTAAAGGGGTTGGCCTGTTTATTACCAAAAACCAACTGGAAACATACGGCGCCTCTATTAACGTTGAGAGCGAGCCTGGCGTTGGAACAACGTTCACCGTTTATATTTAATTTGGGGTTGGGCCGCCAGTCGTTTCGCGGCTAACGATGACCATGGTGAACGGCGGGGCGGAGCGAACCACCTTTTTTCCCGGTTTTCAATTTGCAACATGTCGAATGCCTTGTCGAGTGAAAACTAAACCCTGTCGACTTCCGCCCGGCTAACGTCGATTCATGGGTCCGCAATGGAAAAAGGATGGATGACGATTAATATATTTGATTAAAAAAAAGCGCTGATATTGTCAAAGCCACGTTCAATCAAATCTTTAAAACTATGAAAACCATGAAATCCAGCCTTGCAAAATTGCTTGTATCGGGCCTCCTGATGACTGCATTAGCTTACGCCGCCAATGAGTGTGCCGCGCAGCCGACACCGGCGCGCGCCCTGGTGGCGCTATCAAAATCGGACCATGTGCTGGAAATCATCGACCCGGTGGGCCTAAAAATACTGGCAAAAGTGCCCGTGGGTTCTGACCCCCACGAAGTGGCTGCTTCGGCCGATGGAAAAACAGCTTATGTGACCATTTACGGCGGCGGAAGCCTGCATGAACTGAACGTGATCGACCTGGTGGGGCAAAAAGCTTTGCCCAGCATCGATACCCGTCCTTTTTTTGGCCCGCACGGCATCACCTTTGTTGGCGGCAAAGTATGGTTCACGGTTGAGGGCACTAAAACCATTGCATCGATGGACCCAGCAACCGGCAAGTTCGACTGGTGTATGGGAACCGGGCAGGATCGTACGCACATGATTTATGTGACCCCCGATTCAAAAAAGATATACACCACCAACGTGGCATCGGGTACCGTAAGCATTCTGCAGGACAGCCTGATCATATCAAGGCCCTTCCCTAACGGTTTTACCCCGCCCCCGCATCACGACTGGATACAAACGCTGATCAAGGTCTCAACAGGCTCCGAAGGGTTTGATGTATCGCCCGATGGCAAAGAATTATGGACAGCTGCTTCCGATGACGGCACTATAGCGGTGATTGACCTGGTGGGCAAAAAACTGAACACCACCATCGATGCAAAAGCAATGGGCGCCAACCGCCTTAAGTTTACGCCGGATGGCAAACGGGTGCTGGTATCAAGCCTGCGCACCGGCGACATATTTGTTTACGATGCAGCAACACATCAGCAAATTAAAAAGCTGAATACCGGCAAGGGCGCTGCAGGCATCCTGATGGATGATGATGGTTCGCGTGCGTTTATCGGCTGCACGGGCGATAACTATATTGCTGTAATAGATTTGAAAACGCTGGAAGTTAGCGGCCATATTGCCGTAGGCGGAGCCGATGGGCTGGCCTGGGCAGTAAGGCCCTGACAAAAAAAGAATGCCAGTAAGCAGCCTGACGCAATAAAGCGCCTTTTTGGCTGTTAAATGACAAAACCAGCACCCAACAAACTAAATTTTCAGTTAAATAGGTTGGTTTTTGCCGCAAGTGCAAACACTTGACGATGCCACCGCGCATGCCGGCGGAACAGCATACAACAAGGAGTAAACTTAATGTTTGTATAAATATTTGAAAAACGATTGACACCACGATGAGAAAATCAATAACACGATTACCAGGCGCTCTGTTAGTGCTCATACTGTTTGGCAGCGCCGTATTGCCGCCGGCCAAAACGAACAAACTCTACGTCTCCAACTATGAGAATGTGCTTGGCACATCCCTGGAGATTAAAATTGCCGCAAATGATGAGCGAAGCGCAGCAAAGGCGGAAGACGCAGCGCTTGCCGAAGTGGACCGCTTGAATTTGATCCTGAGTGGTTATAACTCATCCAGCGAGTTTAGTAAATGGATGAAGGCGGATAAAAAGCCGGTGGCAGTTTCGCCGGAACTTTACGAAGTACTTTCGCTTTTTGAGCAATGGCGTATTAAAAGTAACGGCGCATTGGATGCCGCTGCCGAAACCATTAGCAAGGTTTGGCGGGATGCGGCAAAGCAAAACAGGCTGCCCTCATCTGCCGAAATCGCGAATGCGGTAAGCCTGGTACGGCAGCAGCATTACATTTTGAATGCACAAAACCATACTGCCCAACGCACCAGCGACGCACCACTCATCCTTAACTCATTTGCTAAAAGCTATATTATGAACAAGGCAGCGAACGTTGCCCTGGCCATACACGGTGTAAACGGGCTGGTTATTAATATCGGCGGCGATATCCTGGTGCGGGGCAGCCACACCGAACAAGTGCAGGTAAGCAACCCCAGGGCAGATGCCGAAAATGACCCGCCAATAGCGCAGGTTCAAATCAATAATAAAACTATCGCGACCAGCGGTAATTACCGCCGTGGTGAACTGATAGACGGCAAATGGTACTCGCATATAGTGGATCCGCGAACCGGCATGCCTGCAGGCGGCGTGATCAGTTCGACAGTAATTGCCGATACGGCCACGGATGCAGGCGCGCTGGCCACCGCATTGAGTGTACTTAGCCCGGAAGAGGGTGAACAACTGGTTGCCAAAGTGCCCGGTGCGGAATATATGCTGGTAACCGCCGATGGAAAAATAATTGAAAGCGCTGGTTGGAAAAACGCGGTGGTACCTGAGAAAAAGACTGCTGTTAATAGCGTTCTCTCTGCAGCAGCCGACAAACTCTGGGACCCCAGCTATGAGCTTGCCATTAACCTGGAACTGGCAACCATAGAGGGAATGCGGGTGCACCGGCCTTATGTGGCGGTTTGGGTAGTGGATGCAAATAAAAAGCCGGTAAGGCAGATCGCTTTGTGGTACAATAAGCAAAAATACCTGGATGAGATGCGCTCCTGGTATGCCACTTTTTATGATCGTTTTTCAGCAGGAAACAGCAACATCAGTTCAACAAGCAGCGCAACAAGGTCGCCGGGAAAATACACCTTGAAATGGGACGGGAAAGATGAAAAAGGCAGCCTTGTAAAACAGGGCACCTATACAATATACATCGAAGCGGCGCGGGAGCATGGCACCTATCAGCTGATGAACCAGGAGTTTACACCAAAGAAACCGCAACATACTGATATTCCGGGAAACGTTGAAGTTGTCTCGGCATCGCTGGACTACCGGAAGAAAACGGATGGAAACTGATAGCCGGGCGCACAGGGCGATGCTCAGGGTCTCGAAGAAGCCTAAGCCTGGGTGGAAAAAACACACGATATCTTTTTCACGCTGGCTGCATATTTACTTGTCGATGCTCAGTTTCGTGGTGATATTGTTTTTCGCAGTAACCGGGTTAACATTAAACCATGCAGAATGGTTTGACGGCAAACAAGTGGAGAAAAAGGTTACCGGGGTTGTACCGGCCATGTGGGTAAGCCCCCACGACACGACACAAATAAAAAAGCTGGAGATTGTGGAGTTTTTACGCAAAAAATATGATATTAAAGGATATGTGAGCGATTTCCTGATACAAGACGATCAATGTTCGGTATCCTTTAAAGGACCAGGATATAGCGCGGATGCATTTATCAATCGCAACGACGGCAAATTCCGGCTCTCCGAGCTTCGGCTCGGCGTCGTAGCTGTGCTGAACGATCTGCACAAAGGCCGCGACAGCGGCAAAGGATGGGGTTGGGTGATCGACGTTTCGGCGGGCTTTTTGACACTGGTATCATTAACCGGCCTGGTAATGCTTTGCTTCCTGAAGAAAAAAAGAGTAAACGGCATATTGCTGCTTATTGCCGGTGTTGTGGCTTGCAGTCTCATTTACTGGATTTGGGTGCCTTAGCGGGACCTTTGTACGATTTTATCACGGCCGTTTGCCTGCGATGAAGGTGAGTTTTAATATCCCCCGGAAAGACCGCTGCGATGGACGCAAATAGTCCCTTTTGCGCCATGTCAGGCCGGTCGCCCCGCTGGATTAGATGTTACTGAGCGCGCCGGTGGCATGCAAATAGGGTTATCACATAACGCTGAAACAAAAAAGCCTTCGGTCAAAACCGAAGGCCTTATAAAATTCCCTATTCTCGTTGATTTACGGAGTGATCAGTCTGATTAAATCGTTGCCAGTATCCACTACGAAAACTCTGCCATATGGATCTACTACCAGGCCCTGCGGGGAATTGAAAGTTGAGGCGCTTAACGTACCGTTATTAGCCCCCGATTGTCCCGAACCTGCATAGGTGCTTACAATGCCACCAATGTTTATTTCACGGATGACATTGTTGCCGGTATCACCCACAAACAAATTGCCTTTATTGTCTATTGCTATGCCGGCCGGGTGATTAAATTCCGATGCTGTCCATTTACCGTTTCCCAGGCCGGGTGTGCCATTACCGGCGATAGTTGTCACTACACCTTGTGCTGTGATTTTCCTGATGGTATTATTGCCCTGGTCGGCTACGTAAACATTGCCGGCCCCATCCACGCAAAGCGCCTGCGGCTGGTTAAACGAGGCTGCCGTGCCCGTACCGTCAAGCGATCCGCGCTGGCCGCTGCCTGCAAATGTGGTTACCCCGCCCTTCGACGAAACTTTGCGGATCACATTGTTGCCAACGTCGGCCACATAAATATTACCGGACGAATCCACAGCTACAGCAGCCGGGTTATTAAACCGCGCCGCCGTATCAGATGCGTTTACAAACCCGGCACCGCCACCACCGACAAAGGTGGAGGCTATCGCCTGATCGGTGAGCAGCCGGATTGCATTGTTGAATTGATCGGCGATGTATATGTAGTTGCCGCCCGAATTTACCGCAACGCCATTCGGGAAGTTAAATGTGATCGCACCGGTTGTATTGGAGAAGCCCGATGCACCAGTGCCGGCAATGGTATTTACCTCACCCTGCGGCGAGATGCGCCTGATAGCGTTATTTTGCTTATCTGCTACATAAAAAAATCCCTGGCCGTCAATCGCTATCTGGGTAGGATCGTCAAATGACGCCTGCTCTCTTGTCCCGTCAACAGCACCCGCCGAGCCGGTGCCGGCAAAAGTGGTTACGGTAGGTGTATCTCCGGTTGGCCCGGTATTGTTGTTGTTACTAGTCGGGCTATTTTTACTGCAAGACGCTAATAGCAGCGCCGCTGGTAAAATCATTGTAAAAGCTACTTTCATTTTTTTATAATTGGGGTTCATTTTGTTTTAAAATAATTTACAACTCGCAAATTAAATATTTATATCCGTTTGTTTATAAACTTTACCTCAAACGGCCTATTGTTACGTTTTATTCTTGGCCGGCACAAGTGAAAACGTTCATCAATAAAAAATATTTTAAGGCATCGGGAGCCGGCTATGGTTTGTTGCGCAAACTGTTAAAAGCCAGGTTTCAATAAAACGCCTTATATTAGCATTTACGTAAACCATCAGGAAAACGCAACAATATTTGGTCAAATAAAACGAGCCGGGCTGAGTTTTTATTGGATCGCCGGCCGAATGATTGTGTTTTTTGCCCGGTAATATGGTTCCGATGGACTAACTTAGGCTCACATTTTCCGGGATAGCCAGTTCAAATAAGTAAAATGACTTGTAAATATAACAAAACGCGGCTGGCGCCCACGCCCAGCGGTTTTTTGCACCTCGGAAATGTGCTATCCTTTTGCATTGCCGCATCGCTGGCGCGAAGATGCAGCGCCAGGATATTGTTAAGGATTGACGATCTTGACCAGACTCGGGTAAATAGCAGGTACCTGCAGGATATTTTCGACACGCTTAATTTTTTGGAGATCCCGTGGGATGAGGGGCCACGGAATGTAAAGGAGTTTACGGAAAGGTATTCACAGGTTCATCGCATGGGTTTGTATAGCCAGGCGCTTGATCGCCTTGCTGAAACGTCCGTGGTTTTTGCCTGCACCTGTTCCCGAAAGGAACTGCTCAATACCGGGTCATGTTTGTGCCGGGGCAAAGGTATTTCCCTGAACGCCGAAAACGTAAGCTGGCGAATGGCAACCAAAAACCTGCACGAACTAACGGTGAGAAACTGCGACGGCTCAAAAATCCAGGGCCTTTTGCCCGCGGAAATGCAGGATTTTGTGGTCAGGAAAAAAGATGGATCTCCGGCCTACCAGCTTACATCAATCGTGGACGATCTTTTTTACGGCGTCGATCTGATCGTGCGGGGAAAGGACCTTTGGCCATCCACCCTGGCACAACAGGCATTGGCCGCTGCGCTCGGAAAAAAGGAGTTCAACAACATCGCCTTTTTTCATCACACCTTATTGCTGGCGCCTTCAGGACTCAAAATGTCAAAATCTGCCGGGGCTACTTCAGTTAAATACTTGCGGGAAAGCGGAAAAAGTAAAGAAGAAATTTTTGGAATTATTGCAGGAATGCATGGAAATAACAAAAATGCCGGCAATTGGCAGCAACTGGCCCAATTGCTGTTGAGAGAATAATTTAACATTTCGCCCGTCCTCAACTTACTATTACCGTATTACCGTGACATAACCCGACAACACCTGGCCATTAAAATGGGTGTTGATCAAGTAATAATAGACGCCAATAGGTACAGGCTTGCCATTAAAAGTACCGTCCCATGGTTTTGGATAACCCAGCGAATGAAAGACTTTTTGGCCCCATCGGTCAAAAATGTCAACTGTAGCCTCCTGGTAGGCAATTAACCCGATGATGTCCCAGTAATCGTTTACCCCGTCGCCGTTAGGGGTGAAAGTATTATTGATTTTAATAATGGGAGATACTTTGATCAATGCAGTGTCCTGCGCTACACATCCCCTGGTGTCTGTTACGGTTAAGGTATAAACCCGGTTTATATCTCCCGTAATTACGGGGTTCTTAAGCGTATCATTGTTAATATCGATATTTGGCGACCAAAGGTAATGCACGTTGCCGTCGCTAACCGTCGGATATAAAGTAATCGTACTGCCGACAAGCACAAACCTGGTTCCACCTGCGTAAACGGTAGGGGGCGGGATAAAGGTAACGGTAAGACTGCCCGACGGTGTAAAACACACGCCGGGGTTATTCGCTGACAGGGTTAAAACAACACTTCCTTTCACGGGGTCCGTTGCCCCGGGCACATATGTGGCGTTCAGTTGCGTTGCTGACGGAATGAATGTACCGTCGCCCGCCGTCGTCCAGGTCCCGCCACCGGCAATGGTAACTTTTCCGTCTAACTGCACTGCTTTTGTTTGTGAGCATACATCCTGATTAGGCCCCGGTACGA
>DASRTD010000143.1:0-4267 GCA_035656115.1 Mucilaginibacter sp. | reverse complement strand
GATAGAGGAAAATACCGGCGTAAAAGTCGAATTAAAAAAAAATTTAAGCGAAATAAGGTTCAGGCCGCAAATTGAGCTGGCGTTTTACAGAATTGCGCAGGAGCTCTTCAGCAATGCGATAAAACACTCAGCGGCAACGCTCATCCATTTAACGCTGACAAATGAGCCCGGCTGGCTGATAATGGAATTTAAAGACAATGGCAGGGGATTTAATATTAACGAGGTGAAACATGGTTTTGGCCTTAAAAACCTGCAAAGCCGGGTGCAGCTAATAAACGGCGAAATTAATATTTATACCAAGCCGCAAAACGGGTCGATTACCATTATCAGGGTAAGGATGCCATAATTTCCTGACGCCGGCGTCGCGTGGCTGACCGAAATTTGATTATTGGTGCGGGATAACGATTTTTATTTATCTTTAATCCCTCACTATTAAAGTAATTTGCGGTCCGTCAGGATAGCGACACCTAACGTTTACGCTATGGAAAAGATCAGGTTAGGAATTGCCGATGATCACAAGATCTTCAGGAACGGTTTGAAAGCTACGCTGGAGGACAATCCTGATTTCGACCTGATTGTTGAAGCTTCGAACGGAAAACAGCTGATAGCCCAGTTGGGCGCCAACGTGCCGGATGTGATCCTGATGGACATTAAAATGCCTGAGATGGACGGTATACAAACCACAGCCCAGGTAAAGCAGCGCTATCCCGGCGTTAAGGTACTGGCGCTTTCGATGTTTAACGAGGATAAGTATATCGTGGATATGATGAAGGCCGGCGCATCGGGATATCTGCTCAAAAATGCCGAGCCGGAGGAGATCATCGAAGCCATTTCAACCGTTTATCATAAAGATTACTACTTTAACGAACATCTTTCCGTTACGCTGATCAAACAGCTGGCCGGCAATTCACCGGCAGGCAATGCTGCTATGTCGCTGGCTGAATTTAATGAACGGGAGATTGAAGTATTGCGGTTGGTTTGCCAGGAATATTCCAACCAGGAAATCGCAGACAAAATATTCCTCAGCGTGCGCACCGTTGAAGGCTACCGTGCCCGCCTGTTCGAAAAAACAAGATCAAAAAACCTCGTGGGCCTGGTGATCTTCGCGGTGAAAACGGGGATCATCAGCGTCTGATGTTAAAGGCGAAAGGCAAAGGGTTCGCGAGGGCATCTTCTACCTTTCACCCTTTACCTTTCGCCTTTCACCCTTTACCTTTCGCCTTTAACCTTTCACCTCTCTTCAGACTTCCAAAGATACCTTCTCTCCTATCTGCTGCCTCCACATGGCATAATATAATCCTTTTTGCGACAGGAGATCAAAGTGCTGACCGGATTCAACGATATGGCCTTTCTCCAGTACAAATATTTTATCTGCATGCATAATCGTCGATAAGCGATGCGCAATCAGTATGGTGATATGATTTTCAAACTCCGAAACATTGCGGATGGTATCGGTGATCTCTTCCTCGGTGATGGAGTCAAGTGACGAAGTGGCCTCATCAAACACTAAAATATCCGGCCGGCGCAATAATGCGCGGGCGATGGATAAACGCTGCTTTTCGCCCCCCGAAACTTTTACGCCGCCCTCGCCGATGACGGTGCTCAATCCTTTATCGGCACGGGCCAGCAGGGTTTGACACGCGGCGCGCTGAAGCACATCCATACATTCTTCATCCGTCGCGCCGGGACGTACAAACTGCAGGTTCTCCCGGATCGTACCCGAAAACAGCTGGGTATCCTGTGTTACAAAACCTATTTTTTCGCGTAGCTGGTCAAGGTCGATTTCCTTGCTTAAAGTGCCATTGTACAAAATATCCCCCTCCAGGGGCTGGTAAAGGCCCACCAAAAGCTTTACAAGGGTAGTTTTTCCCGATCCTGACGGCCCCACAAAAGCGATCGTTTCGCCGCTGCGTGTCTCAAAATCGATATGATTTAAAGCGTTTCGGTTTGCAGTTAAGTGCTTGAAACTGACGTTGTCAAAGGCAAGCGTTTTTACTTTCTCAAGCAACACCGGCTTTTCAGGCTTCGGATCAATCGGGGTATTAATGATCCCTTCAAAATTCGCCAGTGATACCTGCGCCTCACGGAAAGTTACCATAACGTTGCCGAGTTCCTGCAGGGGGTTAAATAAAAAGAATGAATAAAACAAAAGGCTAAGGTATTGACCTGGCGTTATGGTAGCACCGAATATCAGCAACAGCAAAACCACCACCATACAACTTCGCACAAAATTTACGGTTGTGCCCTGCACAAAGCTCATGCTGCGTACATATTTCACTTTTTTAAGTTCAAGGCCGAGTATTTTATAAGTGGTATTGTTGAGGCGCTCGATCTCCTGCTTAACCAGCCCAAGGCTTTTTACCAGTTCGATATTCCGCAATGATTCAGTTGTTGAACCGGCCAGTGCATTGGTTTCTTTAAGAATAGTACGTTGAATTTTCTTTATACGCCGACTCAAGGCCATACTCACAAAAGCGATAATAGGAATGGCGGCAACATATACCAGGGTCACCTTATAACTCACCCAAAGCGAATACACAATTACAAAGCTCATCCCGATAAGGCTTACAAATAAAACACCGATAAATGAAGTTATGAAAGCCTCACAATCCTGGCGTAACTTTTGGAGGATGCTCAGTGTTTCGCCGCTCCGCTGATCTTCAAATACCTGGTAAGGCAACTCAAGCGAGTGCCTTAGGCCATCGGCATACATTTCGGCACCGGTTTTTTGCGTGATGATATTGGTAAAATAATCCTGGAAGTTTTTTGCAATACGCGATACCATGGCTACGCCGATTGCAAGGCCTACCAGTTTTAGCGCCCTGAAAAGATAATCGTTATAAAGCAGGTATCCACGCTGACCGATAACACCGTCGAAAATTCGCCCGGAAATATAAGGGTCGAGCAGCGAAAAACCAATGTTAAGCGCCGCCATCAGCAGAGCCAAAATAACAACGGGACGGTGCTTTTTAAGATATGATAGAAGTATTTTCATGCCAGACTCAATAGTTTTTTAACAAAAATAAACAAACACAACGGCTAAGCAGCTTACGCTCTTTAATTTGACATTTTACGTATTTTTATGCCACATACGCTCAATATGCAAAAGCCAGTTTTAATCGTGCTACTTTTTCTATTGGTTGCTGCAAGAACATTTGCACAGACCGACACTGCCAAGTTTGGCTTTCTTAATCACCTGAGTTTTACAAATGGCACGGCAACTATAAAAATAAAAGCAATTTACAGGGAGTTCCACCGAAGTGGTGACGAACCTTTTTTTCTGAAAATGAGCCAAAAGAAAAAGCTTCGTTATAAGGATTATTTTCTTAGTTGTTGCGGTGGGAGCGCAATCAGTTTTACTTTGCCAAACTCATCCCAACCTTATGATGTTGTGATGCGGGAGCGGATATTATTCGACATTAATCACAGTCAACCCGGGGACATAATGTATTTGACCTGCCTCGTATTCGAGGGCGAAAAACAGTTTAACGGCGATCCATTCTTTGTAATCACAAATATTTCCGGGAAAGCGCCGACAAAACAATAAAGCCACTTCTACCGAAAATGGCTTTATTCAAAACTGTGTTTTAGATCGGCCTTAAACCGTCATAATATCCTTTTCCTTTGCTATTGAAAGTGTTTCCACCTTCGCAATGTAGGTGTCGGTGATTTTTTGCACTTCGGCCTCGCCAGCTTTCATTTCATCTTCCGATACACCGTCGGCTTTCAGTTTCCTGATCTTTTCGTTCGCGTCCTTGCGGATGTTGCGTATGGCGATCTTGCCGTTCTCGGCCTCAGCTTTGGCTTTCTTAACCAAATCGCGGCGACGTTCTTCGGTAAGCGGTGGTACATTGATGCGGATGATCACGCCGTCGTTCTGCGGGTTAACGCCCAGGTTAGCTTCCATAATGGCCTTTTCAATCGGCCCCAGCATCGATTTTTCCCATGGCTGCACAACTATGGTACGTGCATCGGGCGTGTTTACGCTGCCCACCTGGTTCAGCGGGGTAGGGCTGCCATAATAATCAACAGTAATATCGTCCAGCATGGAGGGGCTTGCCTTGCCGGCACGTATCTTTAGCAGCTCGCCGTCGCAATGGTCAATAGCTTTTTCCATATGCGCCTTTGCGTCAGCAACTTGTTTCTTAATGAGTTCGCTCATCGGTTTGAAATTTCGACAAAAATAATAAAAAGGTTCAATTTTCGCGGATCAAATAACTGAACGTTGGATGAGGGGAAAAATTGTCGAAGAAGTCCATAGTCGATG
>DASRTD010000142.1:0-15068 GCA_035656115.1 Mucilaginibacter sp. | reverse complement strand
AAATTCTGGAATAAAAAGCCGACATTTTGCTTACGCAGGTTTGCGCGTTTCCGTTCATTAAAATGGGTTACTTCAACGCCGTTGAAAACATAGCTTCCCCTATCGGGATCGTCAAGAAACCCTAAGATATTCAGCAGGGTCGATTTCCCGCAACCTGATGGCCCCATGATCGCCACAAATTCCCCATCATCAACTTCGATGGACATTTTGTTTAATGCGACGATATCCAGCTCATCGGTATGATAGCATTTTTCGATGTCAGAGATCTTTATCATATGCTTTAGGTTTTAGAGCGTTAAAATCCTTATATAGTTAATATTGTTCTGTCTTCTATTTTTTAAATAGAAGATGGTCAACGTGTAACGGATCGAGAAGTCTCCATATTCGGAATGAGGTGGTCAGCGGCTCGTATTTTCCAGTTCAGGCAGCCTATTCGCTCCTCAAACTCTTCACCGGGTTAGCCACTGCCGTCTTAAATGCCTCATAGCTCAATGTGAATAACGCGATCATCAAGGAGCCCGCCCCCGCCAGCAGAAATACCCACCAGGATATATCGATGCGATAGGCAAAGTCCTGCAGCCAGCTGCTCATGGCATACCAGCCCAGGGGTACCGCTATCAAAAAGGCAATACCTATCAGTTTCAAAAAGTCGCTTGCAAACAGGGCCAGCAATTGTGCCAGCGATGCGCCGAGTACTTTACGCACGCCAAACTCTTTGATACGCTGCTCTGCCGAAAACATTACCAGGCCCAGCAGTCCCAGGCAGGAGATTACTATTGCTACCACTGCAAACACAATGGATAATGTCGAAATGATCATTTCGCTGCTATACAATTTTTTATATTCCTGGTCAACAAACTGGTAGCTAAAGGGGTAATTGGGGTTAATATCCTTATATACTTTGGCCAGGCTCGCCAGGGCCTCTTTGGTTTGACCGGGCTCGGTCCGGGCAATGATCACTCCGAAATTTTCCCCCTCTTTTACATCGATCAGTATAGGTTTGATCGGCTCATGCAGCGATTGCGTGTGAAAGTCCTTCAGCACCCCAATAATGTGCCCTCTCTTCTTCCAGGCCCGCACCCATTTGCCTACCGGGTTTTTCATCCCCATTTCGCGCACGGCTTCTTCGTTCACCATAAAAGCATCGGTCGTATCAGTTAGATATGTTCGCGAAAAATCCCGCCCCTCGACCAATTGAAGTTTCATGATTTTAACAAAATCAAACCCTACCGAAGCAGGTTTAACACCAATGGTCGCATTCTTTTCCTTGCCCTCCCAGGTGATCTCATCATCATTTACTACAAAATTCATCGCTTGTGGCACTTCCGTGGTACGGTCTATCATGGCAATGCCAGGCATCTTCGACGCCTGCTCCTTAAACAATAGATATTTGTTTTTCTTTGTCAACTCACCTTCGACTCTCGTGTACACCATGTTATCCTTGTCATATCCAAGGTGTGCGCTTTGTACATAATTGGTTTGGCGGGTAATGACAATAGTCGCGATCAGCAATATAATTGAAAGCACAAACTGGAACACCGTAAGCCCCTTGCGGAACCAGACGGCGCCCTGCGTAAAACGGAGGACGCCTTTTAAAACACGGACCGGTTTGAGAGAAGAAAGATATAAAGCAGGATAACTGCCGGCCACTAAGCCGGTGATTAGCATCAAACCGATCAATGAAACCCAGAAAGATGCTTGCGCCAGCGGGAAACCAAATTGTTTGCCCGTAAACCGGTTAAACGCAGGCAATAATACCCACAATAAAATAATGGATAATATCATCGCCAAAAAGGAAAAAACAAGCGATTCTCCAAAAAACTGGCCAATCAAATTGCCGCGACTTGATCCTACCACCTTGCGAACACCCACCTCCTTCGCCCGGTTTACCGAGCGCGCCGTAGCCAGGTTCATAAAGTTGATACAGGCGATGATGAGGATAAAAATAGCTACCTCGCTGAAAATTTTTACATACTCGATACGGCCTCCGGCGGGTATTCCGTTTACGAAATTATTGTGCAGGTACTTGTCGCTGAACCGCTGCAGCCCGATGTGAATTTGCACCCCTTTATTGACAGCAAGCTGGGGCTGTAAATGTTGATTGATCTTTGCTTCCGCCAGTTTAACATCCGCGTTGCCGGCAAGCCAGATAAAAGTCTGAAAATCATTGGACGACCAGTCAAGCTTAGATTTTTGTAAGTCCCAGTTCAGCAAAAAATCAAATTTAAGCGAACTTTGCGCCGTGACATTTTCAAAAACACTGCTTACTATAAAGTCGTACTTATTTTCATATCGCACAGATTTACCCATGGCATTTGCCGGGTTGCCGAAAAATATTTCGGCCATCCGTCGCGAAATGGATATGCTGCTATTGCTTTCCAGGGCGGTTTCGGCGTTGCCTGCGATAATAGGATAGTCGAACACCTTAAAGAAATCCTTACCGGCGCGTGAGCCTTCCAGTTTTACTATCTTTTCTCCCACCTGTATGGTTTCCGGGTGCCCCCATGGAAGGTCGTACCCGGTTGTATAAAATACAACATTTTTAACCTCGGGTACAGCCGGTTGGATATCTTCCAGTAAAAATTTGTTCGGACGCGCAAAACTAAAGGGGGTAGTATAAGTTGCGTCGGATTTGCCGTTCGCCGTTATCGTTTGATATACCGCATACAAGTTCTTGCCATTTTTGTGAAAATTATCGACCCCCTTCTCATCCTGCACCCACAGGAAAATAAAAAGACAGCAGGTGATGCCCAGGGCAAGCCCTGTTACATTAATGGCGGTATGTGTTTTGTGGCGAATGACATTGCGCCAGGCGATCTTAAAAAAGTTCTTTACCATGCTATTGCATTTTAGGATGTAAACTTAATGACCGCATTAATTTTAAACATTTCATTCGCTTTTCAATTTTGTTCAAATTGATTCTTTTTGCAATACAATACATTTTATACAAGACAGAGGCCTAATTTTTAAGCGACGGCATCTCGCAAAACCGGTTTTGCACTTCTTTTATAACTGTACCTTAAAAATGGAATGGCAAAGTCAGTTTATCCAGCTTTTTTATCCCGAACTCACGTTAAATAGGTTATCATCTTGCCTATGCAAAAATGCTGATAGTACTCATCGTCCGATAGCATGAAATTAAGATGGTTAATATCACACTGTATTCTGTTTTTTTTACGGTCAGCGTGTAACGGAACAAGGCGTTTCAATATTCGAAACGTGGTGCTTGTCGCTCTGTATTTTCCAGTTTAGGTAGCCTACTCGCTCCTCAAACTCCTCACCGGGTTCGCCAAAGCTGCTTTGATGGACTGGAAGCTAACAGTTATAAACGCAATAGCAATTGCCCCCAAACTTGCAACTGCTATTATCCACCACTGAACATTTTGATGATAAGCAAAACCTTCGAGCCATTTGTGCATAAAATACCAGGATGTGGGAACTGCCACAAAAATGGCAATAAGCACCAACAGCATAAAGTCTTTTGATAGCATAGCCACGATAGTTGAAACATTAGCGCCCAACACTTTGCGTATTCCTATTTCTTTGGTGCGCTGGTCGGCTGCGTACGCCGCCAGGCCGAACAAACCAAGACAGGCAATTATAATAGCAAGTGAAGTGAACGATACGGCAATATCCCCGGTACGCTGTTCCGAACGATATAATTTATCAAATTCATCGTCCAGGAAATTGTAGTTGAACTGCTGATTTGGCGATAATTCGGCCCATTTAGCTTTTACCTCTTCAATAACTCGTCTAACATCGGCCGATTTCATCCTGATAGCAATAGCGTTCACGCCCCCCCCGGTATTAAACAGGATCAGTGGCATCACATTTTCGCGAAGCGATCTGAAGTTAAAATCCTTCATCACGCCGATGATGCGGAAGGGTTTCATTAATTTGGCCATGTTATCCTGCGGCACATACATGATCTGGTTTAGCGGATTATTGAAACCCATGTGCTTAGCCGCAGTCTCATTGATGATGATTGCCATCGAATCCGTTGCCATTTGTTTGGAAAAATTTCTCCCGGCAACCATTTTTATGCCAAGTGCAGGTATATAATCTTCATCCACATCCCATGGCTGGCTCACGATGGCTTGCTTCTGATCAAGTACCGGGCTTTTGAATATAGCCAAACTGTTACCTACATTTGATGTAGGCAAATAGTCGGACATTGTAACGTTTTGGACCCCTGCAAGTTGCTGTACTTCGTGTTTAAAGACTTTAGCTTTATTGCCTTGCAGCGTCGCTATATCCCATACGATCAACACATGCTCCCGGTTATAACCCAGGTCTTTAAGCTGAATGTATTTGAGTTGATTGTACATGACCAGCGTCCCGATGATCAGGCTGATCGAAATAATAAACTGCCCTACCACCAGCACATTACGTAACCGACCACCCTTAAAACCGGCTGCAAGTTTTCCTTTGAGTACTTCAACAGGCTTAAAACTGGAAAGATATATCGCCGGGTATGAGCCGGCCAGGCAGCCTACGACTATAATAAAAACGATCATGATTGGAAACAACCAGCCAATGATCTGCGGCGTAATTGTCAATTGTTTACCGGAAAGCCCATTGAACAGCGGCAACAATGCCCGGGCGGCAAATACTGCGATAACAGCACCGATCAGCGTTACGATAATCGATTCCGTCAGGAACTGAGCAATAAGGTTTTTGCGCGCCGATCCTAACACTTTGCGAACACCCACTTCTTTTGCCCGGTTAGATGATCTTGCTGTAGATAAATTCATAAAGTTTACACAGGCTATTAGCAATATAAGTATAGCGATTGCAGTAAAAATGCAGACGGTCTGTATATCGCCGTTTGCATCCAATTCGCCAAGGGCATTGGATTGAAGGTGTATTTTCAATAGCGGGAAAAGCTTAAGTTTGAAAATGGTCCCACCGTGCTCCATTTGAGCGAAGGAGACGTGCAACATATTCTGAATCTGCGGCCCTGCGTGTTTTTCCAGGAATGCCGGAAGCTTTGCCTGCAGCTTTTGGGGATCGGCGCCGGGCCTTAATAAGATATAAGTATTGAAATTACCGCTGAGCCAGGCATTCCCGTTGCTTTCCGGCAGGGTTGACAGCGATATAAAAAAGTCGAAATTGAAATGGGACTGCTTTGGCACGTCTTTAATGACCCCTGTCACCTTGTAAAGCGCGGTGTCATTAAAAGTAAATACTTTACCTATGGCATTGTCGGTATCAAAATATTTCTTTGCTGTGCTCTCTGTAATCACAACCGTATGTGGTTCCTTTAATGCGGTTTTACGGTCGCCGTTGATCATGGGCAGGCTAAATACATCAAACAAGGTTGCATCGGCATAAACCATCTTGTTCTCTTGTATATTCCCGGCGCCTTTCCTGACTTTGTTACCTCCTTTGTTCCAGAACCTTACTGCCTGCTCGATTTCGGGGAAATCCGCTTTTAATGCCGGAGCAAGGGGTGCCGGGGACACGGCCCATAGATTCTCCGCTCCCCCCCCAAACCTGAAATCAATGTTTACGCGATTTATGCGATCGGCCTTTTCATTATACCTGTCATAACTCAACTCATCGAATACATAAAAAACGGTAAGGAGGCAAGTAGCCAGACCCAGAGCCAATCCCAGCACGTTGATAGCTGCAAAGCCTTTGTTCTTCAAAAGATTGCGGAATGCAGTCTTGATGTAGTTTTTAATCATTGTTGTACATTTTACATTTTTGATTAAATTTTACTGTTTAACGAAAACAATATCGGCCACATCGGGTTCAAACGGCGTGACTATCGAACTGATCTTGCCATCCGCATCGGTGACAAAGCGTAAATTTCCCCCGGTGATTTGATCCGACAAGTAGATATCAAATGAAAAATGATGAATAGTAAGCGCAGCATCGTTTAAAAAGGCGACAAGATCATTCCCTTTTATCTTTATTTCGAGCGTCCCGTAAGCCGGGTGATGATATTTGCCTACATAGTCGGCCAGGGGGTGGGAACAAGGGGCAACTGGCTTATGCGATGTATCCGCAGGCGCAGGCTTGTAGTAATCGTCGAAGTTCTTTTTCCAAAATGTGTACTGATCGAACTCGGGCAGCTTTAACAGCCGGTCGGCAAAAATACCGCAAATATTCCCCGGGGTCCACCCGCTCCCAAAAGAATTGGCGAAGACGACAATTCCGATACCGTCTGCCGGAAAGAAACAACACATCGAACTGTAGTCCAAAAGATCGCCGCCATGGCCAACCATGTAATGCCCCCGATAGGAGTCAAGTGACCAACTCAAACCGAAATCTCCCATCATATCAGGGGATTGACCGTTGAACGGCGGTGCATGGCCGCTCATCTGGGAACTCATGGCTTCATTTACAAATGCTTCGGGAATAACCTGTTTACCTTTAAACTTGCCATTATTGATCCAGGCAATCATCCAGTTGGCAAAATCGTCTGCTGTTGAATTGATGAAAATATTACTGGCATCCAGGGTGGAGTGCCTCATCTCCAGCGGATCAAATATTCTTTCCTTAAGTAATTGCTCAAATGATGAGCCCGCCACTTTTTGGGCTACCGCCTCTAGCGCCATGAACATCAGGTTATTATATTGCGCCTTATACCGCAAGGGGGCGGACGGCTGCAGAAACCTGATGCGGTAGGCGATCGAATCGGGCGGAGGCGTATGCGCATTAAAAAACATCATGTCATGCCGCGGCAGTCCCGTGCGATGGGTCATCATATCCCTGGCTGTGACTTGTGATGTAAGTTCCGGGGTATAGAATTCAAGATTCGGATAATATTCGTGCACCGGTTTGTCCATGTCCAGTTTTTTTTCTGCATCCAGCATTCCGATGATCGTTGCAATGAAAGGCTTGGTCATGGACGCAATCGGGAATACCGTATTTTCTGTTACGGGCGTTTTCTGGTGATGATCGAAATACCCGAATTGTTTTGAGTAAATGATCTTGTCTTTTTCCACCACAACTATTTGGCAGCCATCGGTATTAAATCCCTTTAATATTTTTTTTACCTCTGCCTCCACTCCCTTCAGCCTCGGGTCTTCCGGCAGGGATTGGCAACAAGCAGCTAAGCAAGCCTGCGCTAAAATTATTGTAAATAAAATTCTTGATCGCATATTGTTTTTTGAATAAAGTTATTAGAACGCTACGCTGAAAAATAGAATGAGATTAACATGCGGGAGTGCCGACGAGGGTAGACGACATTGTTTTATCATCTACAAAATTAAAGGGTGATCATTTTATCCCTTTTAAGGCCAAATACCTCAAAGCTGATTCCAATGCAGGGTCGTGATCATTTACAGTTTTATCGACTTTAATGTCTGTTCTAAAGCCTCGTTGCTGAGTTGGCGTTTTATCGGGGTAATAAATACGGTAGCCCGAATAGGTAATCGACAGTCCGCCTCCAATAGGAATGCGGAATTGTTTGAAGTGTCATCACTGAATATTCGAATACCGCGATACTTGCCTTTTCCGACTAAGTATAGCGCTCTGGCTATCAATGATCGCGAAAAGGATCATGGTTACTGAGAGAACCTCCCTGAAAATTAATGGTTGCGTGGCTTTTAAATTTTATGCTTTCGACTTTAACCGGAAACAAAGCAAAAATGCAGCTAAAATATAAAATGACGATAAAAAGAATATGCTATGTACTGAAATGGCTGCGACTAAACCGGCCGTTACGGGGCCCAATGTTTGTCCAATAGAGGCGTACGACTGGTTAATCCCCAATATTTTTCCCTGCTCCGATTTATCAATATTATCGGTAATAATAGCATTCAGCATAGGGTTACGCAAGCCATTAAACAAGCCATAAATGCAAAGGCATATTGCAAACGGGATTAAAACTGAAGTAAAACCCGAAAGAAATATGGCTGCAAAACATAATATAGTGGAAAACAGTAATATAACAGGTTTCGAAGAAAATGTTTTTATAAAAAACGGTACACTTAATTGCATGACTATACCGCAAATTCCAAATCCGGCAAGGAAGAAACCCATTGTTAAGGGCGTTATTTTTAAAATATCCACGCTGAAGGTTTGAAAACCGATGATCATCGTAAATTGTGCCGTAGTCAGCAAAAAACCTGTAAAAACCGCTGTGCCAATAGTTTGTCGTTGTAAGGTTGTTACCAGGGTTCTAAATTTGAATTTACCTATAAAATTTAACCTTGTTTCCTTGTTGGTTGGGTTGGTTTCCTTTAACAAAAATGCTGCGAACAATGTACCGATCAATGAAATCGCAGCTGCAAAAAAGAAAGGCGCCTCCGGGCTGATATTATTAAATACGCCACCAATAAACGAGCCTATAACAAATCCAAATGCTAAGGATGACCCTACAATACCGAACCTTTTTGCCCTGTTTTCGGATGTCGCGGTATCGGCTACCATGGCTTGTGCAACGGATACATTGCCGCTCGTAAGGCCGTCTAATATCCGCGCTGCAAAAAGTATAATCAAACTTCTTGCTTCGGCAAACATTAAAAAAGACAGACAGGTGCCTGCAAAACTTATCACCAATAAAGGTTTTCGTCCCCACTTATCAGAAAGCGAACCCAAAACCGGGGTGGCAAAAAATTGGGCAATTGAAAATGAAGCTGTTAATACGCCGAGTGTTGTACCTGTTAATCCAAAAGTTTTGCCATAGGTATAAACCACCGGGACAATAATACCAAAGCCAAACGAATTGATGATACATACTAATACTAATATCCAAAGGTTTTTATTAGATTTCATCGACCAGGTTTATCTTGGTTAAAATGGCCTTATAGCGTCCAATCAGGTTTAACCCAATAGCATGGTTGCCTTCTCCATAGAAAAAGGGTTTTACAAGTCAACAAAAAAGAGGCGGTCTCGAAAGTAATATTTCAGGCAGCCTTTTTTTGATCAGGTTTTACTGTTTTATGAAAATAATATCGGCCACATCTTGTTCAAACGGCGAAGCTATCGAACTGATCTTGCCATCAGCATCTGTGACGAACCGCAAGTTGCCGCCGGTGATTTGATCCGACAAGTAGATATCAAATGAAAAATGACGAATAGTAAGAGAAGCGTCGTTTAAAAGGGCGACAAGATCATTCCCTTTTATCTTTATTTCGATCGTCCCGTAAGCAGGGTGATGATATTTGCCCACGTAGTCAGCGAGCGGGTGGGAACAAGGGGCAACCGGCTTATGCGATATATCCGCAGGCGTAGGCTTGTAGTAATCATCATAGTTCTTTTTAGACCACATGTTGTACTGGTCGAATTCGGGAAGCCTTAAGAGCCGGTCGATGAAAACCCCGGTTATCGTTTGAGGAGCCCACCCGCTCCCAAAAGAATTTACCAGCACAACAATTCCGATACTGTCCGTCGGGAAAAAACAACACGCCGAACTGAAATCCAGCATATCGCCGTCATGGCCTACGAAGAAATGGCCGCGATAGGAATCAAGTGACCAGCTTAAACCGTAATTTCCCATCATATCAGGGGAACCTTTGCCGGGCGGCGGTGCATGGCCGCTCATCTGGGAACTCATGGCCTCTTTTACAAATGATTCGGGAATAACCTGTTTACCTTTAAACTTACCGTCATTGATCCAGGTAATCAACCAGTTGGCTACGTCGGTTGCCGTTGAATTGATGCCGCCGCAGGGGGAAATATTACTGGCATCCAGGGTGGTGTGCCTCATCTCAAGCGGATCAAATATCCACTCTTTAACTAATTGCTCAAATGGTTCACCTGCTACTTTCTGGGCCACCGCGCCCAGTGTCACGAACATCAGGTTACTATATTGCATTTTATACCGCAAGGGGGCGGACGGCTGAAGGAACCTGATGCGGTATGCGATCGAATCGAGCGGAAGCGTATGGGCATTAAAAAACATCATATCATGCCGCGGCAACCCGGTGCGGTGTGTCATCATATCCCTGGCAGTTACATGCAAGGTGAGCTCGTCGTTATAGAATTCAAGATTCGGGTAATATTCGTGTACAGGCTTATCAATGTCCAGCTTTTTCTCAGCATCCAGCATTCCGATGATAGTTGCCGTGAACGGCTTGGTCATTGATGCAATCGGGAATACCGTATTTTCTGTTACGGGCGTTTTCTGGCGATGATCGAAATACCCGAATTGTTTTGAGTAGATGATCTTGTCTTTTTCAACAACAACTATCTGGCAGCCATCGGTATTAAATCCCTTTAATATTTTTTCTACCTCTGTCTCGACTCCCTTAAGCCTGGGGTCTGTCGGCAGGGATTGGCAACAAGCAGCTAAGCAAGCCTGCGCTAAAATTATTGTAAATAAAATTCTCGATCGCATAATGTTTTTTAAACAAAGTTACTCGAACGCTACGCTGAAAATAGAATGAGATTAACACATTCAAAATCTAAATTTTCTTATTTTTTTCGTAGAACAAGGTGAGACCTTTTCGGCTTGATATTGATATTTCTTCGGAAGGCCGGTTCCACACCTTTTTTTATAAAAGTTTGGACAATAAGAATTCCGCAGAGGCTTTACCCTCGTTTGGTTGGTTTGTAAATAAGTTTGGCTGTATATAATTTCCGGCAACTGAGCGGAAGTGGCTAGCTATTCCTCTTCGTTTTAATATTCATTTTAGCACTCCTGTTTCCTTTTACGGGGTTAAGGCCCTTTTGTGAGTTTCACTGGTTGACGATCATACACATTTTTCTCGCCCAATAATACAGTTCTTAACAGGTTCTTAGAAAATCTTCAGATTAGCAGCTCCGGGCAAGTACTAATTTGCCTAACCGCTTGAAATCTGATAATGTTCTCAAAACAGATGAGAAGGGCCTGCCGGAACGACCGGTCAATAATCAGGAGACAAACCACCGGGAAATTACATAGCTTGCGAAAGCTGATGATGTGTATGATTAGGTGTAAAACTTATTTTGAATCTCCGCCCAGTAAAATAGCCCGCAGCATATTTGATAAGTCACCCTGTAAACCGGATTGATTTGTTAAACCTACAATTGCCATTTTCTGTTTTGGATAAACGATACAAAAACTGCTAAAACCAGGCATGCCGCCGCTGTGCCATAACTCCAGCAAGCCATTTTTTCTGTTGACCTCTTCCCAGCATAAACCAATCCCATTCAAACTGTCAGTCTTAATTGTTACCTGATGAGCAAGTCTGATCGCATCATTTTTCTCCAGGGCATTGGCGCGAATATACAACAACATATCCTGTACATTGGAAAGGATGCCGCCGGCTGCTCCCGGCATTTCAAAAAGGAGATGGGGCATTTCATGGCCGCTGCCATCATAACCTTTGATATACTTACTATCGCTAAGATGATCAAACAGCAGGCGTGTTTGTTTCATGTTGAACGGCCCGGTGATATATTTTTTAACCAGTTCGCCGTAACTTTGATGATATAGATTTTCCAGGATAAGTCCCAGCAACTGAACACCCGCATTTGAATAATTTACTTTATAACCGGGCAGGGTATCCAGTGTTACCTGGCGCAGTCCTTTCAGGATGGAAGATGCTTTTCCTTCATCATATAACTGGACAATCGCATCCAAAGAAGCATTTTTCATACTGGCTATGGTATCCGGGAAAATATCATGAGGAAGCCCGGAAGTGTGATTGGCCAGGTGGATGATCTTTATCGGACGGCCCTGATAAGCTAAATTGGGATAAGCTCCCTTCAGGTAGGTACGAATATCATCCTCCAGGTTGAGTTTTTTGTCTAGAACCGCCTGTGCCAGTAACATAGCCGTAAAAGTTTTCGAGATGGAACCAATTTCATAAATGGTAGTTGATGAGGGTAACTGGCCGGAACCTTTTTCCGTTTCCCCATAATTATAGGTTTTAAATTGTCCGTGTTTGTAGATACCTATGGACAGTGCCATTCTTGACGGCGCATCCATAAACGGCTGGACATTTACCCGGACAAGGCTATCCAGCTTGGTTTTGCCGGGATTATCGGTGCGAACCTGCGCTTTTATACCGGGAACAAGAAAGAGCAGGAAGGCAATAAATATAACTTTTTTCATTTTATTTTTTTAAAGCCTTCGCCGTTACCACAGGGCAAACGCATCTAATTTTCCAGGATTTTGAGTAAATAATCATTATCCGAACCTGCATCAAGGCGTTTGCATTGTGAAAAAAATGTAATTAGATGTCGCCTGTTTTTTTATTTCTGCCATAAATCTTTGCAGCCGGATTCCATTAATCACTTAATGGGCGCGAAGCAAAGTTCACCTGGCAGCGAACAATCGCAATTTTTAAGAAAACGGTTCGAGAAATTTAATCAATGTCCCCAGCTGATAGCCCGTGTTACCTTCCAGGTTCCGTTCTTGTTTTGCCAGATCAGCAAAAATTCAGGTGAAGCAGTAAGTTGCTCAGCCTGCCCATCGGGCTTAGTATAAAAACGGTGCAGGCCTATTTCCATCGCGCCATAACCGGGTATCGGGTATACTCTCAGGCTTCGCTGATCCAATTCCCTGCGAACAGTTTGATGAGCGCTTGTGTCCGAAAAATTCCGTTTGTTGATCGCCTTGCTGGTCGCGTAATCCATGAGCCCGCTTTTATCGTGATAGAACTCCAGTGAACCGTCGTACATTGACATCAGCGAATCCAGGTCGCGATTATTAAGGGCCCTGAAAAGTTTGGCATCAAGCCGGGCGATCGTATCATACAGCGGATCGGTGTGCGGCGAATGACCCTCCTCCAGTGAAACAAAAAGCTTGGACAGTTTCCATTGACCATCTTTTAACTGCCAGGTATTAGTAAATTTTGAAACCTCGACTAACTGGTCAGGTATGCCGGTTTTGGTTACATAAAAACGTTGTACCCCCATCTGGATCGCGCCATAGTCTCCCAACAGGTAGACCTGCAAGGTGCCGGGCACGACCCGCCGTATTTTCTTTTCCGGGCCCTGATTGTTCCGGGCGCAATAGCCCTTTGACCCGTCCAGGTATTTTGACCGGTCAGCGATGGCCGCATAGGTAGGTCCGCCGTTATCCTGGTAAAATAAAAAGTCCTTACTTAGCAGGGAAGACAGCTGCTGTATGTCACAGCTGCACAATACGTCCGCAAATGAGAGGCTGTCTTTTTCTTGCAGCTGGCTGAACAATGCCGGAGAAACCTCACCCTGCTGAGTTTGCGTGTGGCCTGCAGGCATAGATTGGCAACAAGCAGCTAAGCAAGTCTGTGCTAAAATTATCGTAAATAAAATTCTTAATCGCATAGTGTTTTTTAAACAAAAATAGGTGACGGCTTCTTTTGAAAATAGAACAGGATTAGCATGCCGGATTATCTGCCTTTAGAAATTTGCTTGTAAACCATTTGCAAAACTATGGCGATCAGGGCCAGTGCAAGAAAGCGGTTTGCAGCCTGGTTGGCCCTTTTGGTAAACCATAACAGCGGGGTAAAATTCAGCCCGATAAATATCGTTCCCAGGAAAACCAGGTCATACAGGTTGATATGGAATGTATATGCATGCAAGTAAATTAATGCCTCAAATGCTATTCCAAATTGCTAACTTGCTGATATATAGTAAATAGCGTTTTATTTTCACTGCGTTATTGTAACGTAACCGAACATTGACCGTTCGGTTTTTAATTGTCGTTGAGTAAGGGCCTGTTAAACGCCAAAAACGTTTCCTGACCACGAGCACGATTAAATATCCAATTCAAGTAAATACTGAAAGCCGGCGATACTGCATGAAAAAGCCTCAGGTCTTTCGACCTGAAGCTTTCTCTTTTCCTATAGCGGGAACGCGCGAAATATCCAACTATCTTCCTATATTTGGTTCGATTTTTCTTGTTAGGGTGGTGCCCGGAAATGTAATGATCGCTCTGCAAAATTGGCATTATTCGACACTACACATGCTTAATTTTCACAAGCTTTTCATAATCCCGTCACGCAGTCCGCGCAGCCGGGCAGGTTTTATTCTTTTTCCGCGAGTTTCAGCGCTTTGGCCATTTGAACATCTTTATTTTCAAGAATGTCCTCCTCGGTGGGGGCCACCTGGTCATCCGGAATAACGCCCCGGTCTTTAAAGCCGGTTTCTTTCACCGCGTTAACATATTCGTCCAGCGGAATGTTCACCCTGATCTGCGTATTGGGTAAAATGACGGTAGCCCGGTCGCCCGAGGTATTGCCGTAATAAGCCCCGCCGGTTTCCTCACCGACAAATATACCTCTGCCATTGCTGCGGGCAATAGCCGAAAAGTCAGCAGCGGTAGAAAAGGTCTGCCCGCTAGTCAGGATGATCACCTTGCCTGTATAATGCACGGCCTGCGGCTGCTGAAGCGCCAGCAAAGCGTTGTCCACCGGGCCGCTGACCGAACGCTTGACGGCAAAATAACGGAATGGCTGGGCGGTCAGGTAGCTGTATAACAGTGCCCCGTTGTCATCCTGGCCGCCCTTATCGGTTCTGAGATCAATGACAAGCGATTTAATGTTTTTATCGCTGATTTCCTTAAAGGACGCTTCTAAAAATTGTTTAAAATCTTCGTGGGTGTCTTTCAGGAAATCGTCGAGGAAGGTACCGATTGTCATTGCTGCCACACCTGGCGATGGATAGGCCAGTTGGAGGTAACGGTTGGGCTTGGTTTGCGGGGACATACAGCCCAATTGGTCGGGCTTTACTGCGTCCATTTGAAAATCAGCCCGGTCACCCTGCGCATCTTTATAAGTCAGCCTGAAAGTCGGCTGTTCGCCGTACAGCAAATAATAGATATAAAAGAATGGGGTATGGCCGGTATTGATGTCAGCATATTTCCCGGTCTCAATACCGCCGTCCGAGGCCAGGTGTGCAAAAAAGTCTTTCCTGATCCTGCGGATAGGTACACCATTGATAGCCAGGAGCTCCGTTCCCGCCGCAAATTCCCTTGTTAGGCAAGGGACAAAAGCCCGGTCCATTGCCAGCCGGAGCTGCAGAGGGAAAAGTTTCGCATGGCCCAGCAGGTAACGATTGGCGTCAGCAGGCAGGAAAGCATCAGTATGCCCGTCTTCCACCTGGCTGACCAGGGATTTGATAAGATTGAAGAATGCGATCTCGTTCATGGGTGCGTTCAGCTTTGAATAAGCATGGTCAAACACTTTATCCATTGTTGCCCG
>DASRTD010000141.1:0-38458 GCA_035656115.1 Mucilaginibacter sp. | reverse complement strand
CAAATCAGACAGGTACCGAACATCTTGAGGCCGGGCCGTAAAGGTCAGGGACGGGCCTTTCTGATCGGACAGGAAGCTATGCCAGGCTGACTGTCCCGTTAACGACATTACTAAACCAATCAGCCATAGTGTCGTCAGCCGTTGCTGCCCATCAATGATATCGAAATTTTTGGTAGCTGGGTTCAGATTAAGGGTGATGTTACCAATGTAATAATCACGTCCAGACGGCAGAGAATCGCGGAAATCATCCAGCATTTTCTCGATTTCTTTTGGTGTCCATGCATACAAACGTTGATAGATAGGAATATTAAATCGACTTTCCGTAGATTCCCCGAGAATTGAATCAATAGTCGCTGCCGAACAGATAACAGGTGCCTTTACGCCATCAAAGCTTTGGGATGCAAATTGATTATCCATGGTGTTCGGCTTTTAAGATGAACTGCAAACTGCGTGGTAACAAACATTCATGGTGGCTGAAGTATCCGGCTGTCACATAGCTGATTAAACTATCAAACATTTGCCGCCGGATGCCGTGGCTCTCCCATAGATCGTCGTATTTCCCCTCCAGAAACTCCTCTATTGTTTGGATCAGGAAGTCAGGATGTCCGGCACGCGTAATTAGCGAAAATGGATTAAAACCTTCTTCTTCCCTGACATATTTGAACACTGAAGCATACAGTACCGCAGCCTGCCGGAAACGCAACCAATATATAGCAAAAAAAAGATGGGCGGCAATTTCATCCAGCTGTGCGTAGCCGAATTTATCTACGTAAAATAGCAACGATGCACTATAAATCTGATGTACATAACTTGCGCCGGTATTCCCGGAAAAGCTATCCAGCCTACCTAGTAAACCAATTACAAATTTGCTTATTTGAGCATTTTCATCGAAAAAAAGCCTGCGGTAAAGCATATGATATTTGCGGGAATATAAAAAGAACACTTCACCGCCTGCTAAAGCTTCGTCCGCTTGAAATGGAAAGAACGTTTCAAAATTATCAGTGATTTTTATGGCATCGCCATCAATTTCGACTCCGTAATTCGGCAAGTTGAATTTGAAACCGCCCTTTGCCAAAGGGCGGAATTCCCAGCTCGCAAAAATCGGAGGTTGCTGGTATCGGTTGAGCACATGGGAACCCAACGCTGTTTTTTTAGAAAGCTGCGATTTAAACTCTTTTTTAATATCTACCGGAGAATATTCCTTTCTTAAAAATTTGCGGCCCTGTCCCAGCAAATTGCCCAATAGCAGGTTAAGGCCAACAACTTTATCACGCTGCATCCGCTCCCAAAGCTTGGAGCATTCAGTCGCAACCCAATCTTCTTCAATGAACCGTAAATGATGGGCTTTGAGAATATCAGTGTCTTCAAGTTTCTTTCCCCTATTATTTTGGGAGTCGAAAAAGTTGAATGCTTCTGCCAAAGTTGCTACCTGGATTATTACAAAATAGATTTTCTCAAACGATAGCCTGGGCAATCGTTTTTTGTCCGTATAATCCCTTATAAATTTCGTATTGGCTTTTATATTGTTGATAGATACTGAATGCGTAAAGGGCTGTGTAAGCAATTGAATGCCGCCGACCCCGGTTAAGCCGCCAAGTATTGCGAAGGTAGTGAGTCTTTGCTGCCCGTCGACGATCTCGGTGTTTTCTCCGTTTTGCCAAAAAATCAAGCAACCCATGAAAGTCGGTGCATCCTCTTCTTTCCTATACAAGTCTTTTAATAAAGGCAATACCTGTTCTTCCGTCCACGTGTAGGGGCGTTGGTACGGCGGAATCGTCAGTTTATAGGCAGTTAATAATTGGTGCAGGGATTGCACGCTGACTTGCGGTTCTCTCAAGGTGTCAGTAAATAAGGTTAACGATGTAGTTTAAGTTCATCTGCCAGTTTCCATTCGCCACCATCTGAAAAGTTAAATGATCGGGAATAACCGAACGCATTCCAAAGGACGGTGAACCATGGCAATAGATCGGCAAAAACAAAATCATAGGGATGCAGGACTAGTTCTCCGAATATTATTCGTTGTGGCGGTATTTGTGCTCCCAGCGCTAGCAGGATAGCGTGTTGAGAATGTAAATACTGTTTCCCCAGCCCGTCTATGGTTAGGTAGCACCGAACGAGTGTTTCCGTTCCCCAATTTTTGTAAAAAGCCAGGTAATCTCGAACTGCCATAATTACGTACCGTTCAATAAGGTCGGCGTCAAGAATAGCTGGCAAAATTGTTATCGTGTTGACTGTTTCAATAACCCCGTTTCTGAAAACTTGTAGATAGGCGCTATTGGCATAGGCTCCTGGCTGACGTGCAGTGTGTATCATGCCTTCTGCGTTATGTCCGTAACTGTGATCAACATTGCCCAACGGCCTCAGCAATCTGGCGTCCCTCGGGTCCCGATCCAGTAGGTGCTGCTTTTTTGATCGTATGCTCTCTTCCGGAAACAGTTGAAGCATAATCTTAGGTCCGGGAAGCAATTGAACGGGCGGATTGGCCAGCGCAATGTCGAAACGACCTTGTTGCATTTTCCGGATATTGTCGGCCAACGCTGCAGTTTCAGCCATCGCGATGCGGATTTCACTATCTTTCATTTGGTATTTTCCTGCGGGACCTCTTCCAAAATATTTTCCTGAATGATCATACGCAATACTATGCGGCCTTCCCGGCGACTGCGCAACATGGATGATCATAACGACACGGTTGTTTTCCAGGTTAAGAATTTGTATACTGAAGTCACGGATGGAGAGTATGGGTTCCAAACCATCGCGAATGATGGAAGTAACTTTTAATATCAGTGCATCATTGTCGAAACAGGGAAATCCTTCAACCGCAACAGCTTTCCCTTTATCTTCCCTGATGCCATAAAAAATCGTTCCTCCGCTGCTATTCGCAAAAGCCGAGACGTCACCCAAAAATTCTTTTTTTTCGCTTGATTGTTGTAAAGCAGGCGTTAATTTGAATTCCAATTGCGGCCCCTCCGAAATTTTCGAAGTGACAAGTTGTTGAATTTCTTGCAGGCTAATATGATCCACGTCTTTAAAATACATACGCCGAAAGGTACGAAAAAGCTTGATTTTTTCTCGAAGTGGTTTAAAAAGTCGCTTGATGGCGGGTAAAAGAAATTAATGCTTGTTTTACGTCATTTGCAATGCCCCCAAGGCCTGTTTTCCCTGGCTGAAAAAAAATCCAAAAGTTCGGATGTATCTAAAAGTGTGCCATCTCGTGCTTGTTTGTGAAACTGTTATGCGCCGGTCCACACAACTAAAAAGTGCATTTCAATGCACTTTTTAGTTGTTTTTTCTGCTAAATTAAGAATTTAACTTTAAAAGAGCAATATCTTGCACTTTTTGTTGTTTTTCATTGCTGAAATGCTTATTTTTGTATTAAATAGAGCAACATAATGCACTTTAAAGAGCTTGTTAAGATGGTAAAAGAGCGGCGGGAGTCACTCCAGGTGACACAAGAAACGCTGGCCGAATTGTCGGGCGTGGGACTGAGAACCGTTAAGCAATTCGAAAGCGGCAAAGGGAATCCAACTTTAATAACGTTGCAAAAGCTTGGAGATGCATTAGGCCTCGAAATAACCATGAAAATAAAGACCAAATCCAATAATTGATGAGAGCCGCACAAGTATTATTTAAAGATGAAGAAGCAGGAACCTTGACCCAGCATGACGATGGCTCGTTTTCTTTCGCGTATGACTCTTCCTGGGTGGATGATACCGGCAAAACGGCCATAAGCCTTACCTTGCCCAAAAGGCACCAGCCATATCATTCCGAATTTCTTTTCGCCTTTTTTTATAATATGCTGCCCGAAGGCTCCAATAAGCAGGTCGTATGTAAACTCAATCGGCTAGACAGGGATGACTATTTTGGGTTATTGCTCACCATTGCAAAAAATGATACCATCGGCGCGGTAACCATCCATAAAATTGAAAACAAATGAGCATACCAGAAATTAAATATTGCCCCGGAACATTAGCGCCTGGTTACGATACTTATAGCCGTACAGCTCTCGTCCGAGTTTTCAATGGCAAAAAGGTCAGCCACATCCTGCCTTATGAGTCACCTGCTTCGAACCCCGAAACGGATGAATTATTCGAAGAAAACAGGAAACGAATCTCCATCTCAGGCGTACAGGAAAAATTCTCTGTCCTGCTGGAAAAGAACAAACTAAGGCTAATTAACGAAGGCGAGCGCGGAAGATATATTCTTAAACCGATCCCAAATGCCGGTAAGAAACCGGATCAGATGCCGGCAAATGAGCATGTAACCATGCAGATCGCCCGCCAGGTCTACGGCATAGAAACTGCCGAGAATGCAATGATTTTTTTTAGCAATGGCGCGCCGGCTTACATTACTAAGCGGTTCGATGTTAAGCCTGATGGAAGCAAACTGGCACAGGATGATTTTGCTTCGCTTGCAGGAAGAACACCGCAAACCCATGGCGAACACTATAAATATGAGGGGAATTACCTTGAGCTTTTCCACCTGATGGAAAAATTCGTCCCGGCATATAAACTGGAAACGCCTAAGCTATTAAAACTGTTAATTTTTAATTATTTGTTCTCCAATGGGGACGCGCACTTTAAGAATTTTTCATTGTTGGAAACACCGCTGGGCGATTACCGGCTCAGCCCTGCCTATGATTTATTGAATAGTCGTGTGCACATTAACGACCACGATTTTGCGCTCTACGATGGCCTGCTACCAAAAAACATAGCTCAAGGCAAATTAAGTCACCAATTTCGCTTGTTGGCGGAAAAAGCCGGTATTGCCGAAAAAGTATTCAGTGAAATGATGGAGCTCATGCTTTCACAATCTGATGCGGTTGAGCGTTTTACATTTTCATCGTTTCTGGACGAAACCACACAGCGGCACTACTGGCAGTCCTATCAGGCCCGGCTTAAACAATTGCAGAAAAAATAGAGAAAGCCTTTCTGACTTTGCGAACTCAATATAAAGATGGCCGGTGTTATGAGTAATTATCCTGCATTAAGTTTTCGTCTGTAGCAACGACCAGCTTTTGGCATAGCCATCGGTTTCTTTCGGGCCAAGGAGATGTTCCGTCACATGCACCATGGAAAAGGTAAGGTCGCCATACTGTTCAAACCCCGGGCCCAGACACATCAGTGATTCCCAATCTGTAACTGAAGGGCCGGGCAGCAGCACGGATACCAAATTACTATAGCCTGTTGTTAAGTCCCGCAACGGGATGTTCACGACAAAACAATGGAAAACCGGATTATTGTAGGCAAAGCATACGCCGACAGGTAATTGGGTTCCCACAGGTGCTTGTCCGCCGAGCCAAAAGGACGGGACATCAAGCGGATACCGGTCATTGTCACAGATTACCCTTCTGATCTTACAGCCCGTGTAAGAAAATGCAAATTCATAGCCCCAGGCCGCGAAAGCATACAGGAATGCAGCCTTGAGCAGCGCCTTCCCCACCAGCATTTCATCAACAAGTGGGATTGTTACATCCGCTTTCCAGTTGGGATCCTTATGTGATTTGTCTAGCCAGCTGTCAAGATGGGGCGTATGCGCTTTTCGGTTTGGTTTAAAACTGACCTCAAAGCTGCCGTCAGGCCGAATTCTGATCGTTGAAGAATAGTTACCGGGTATTTTATCGATAACGGATTTGGTTCGCAGCGTTGAGCCGGGAAGTTGACTGTTGAAGCTTAATTCAGCGAGTTTTTGTTTTAAGGCAAAATCATAATGGTCTCCAGCATAATTATTGCACGTCTTACATACAGCGATAGTCTGAAAACCACCAACACTTTCCGGCGGGTAATGGTCCATCGAAAACTCCAGGCCCCTGGAATGAAATGTGTCATCAGCGGTCACCCAAAAGCCATTAATGAGACAAACGGGACATAGATACCCGAAATGCTTACTGTCTTCTTTCAGCGCCCAGAACTGCGCATAATGGCTTGCATATGGCCGCAGTGATGCCGAATACTGATAAAGATAACTCAATATTACGCTTCGCTTAAGACCTGCAACTTTTCTATGCATATTCAAAACTAAGTGTTTTAACTGCCTTAAATGAATATGGTTTTTATTCTTCCGCCCGCCAGCGATACGATTTTATATGCAAATGTATACAATAAAAATAACGCACCCCCTTATCCGTCTCCTCGCTGAAAAAATCCCCGTTAGGGAATCGAGTTACTGCAAAGGATAACCCAAGATCGGGTTGTGTCTTAATCGAAAAAAACAACAATTTTAACTTGATTTATAGCTAAATGATCGTTATATTTGAGTGTAAAACGTTCTGATACATCGTCAAATTAACCCCAAATATTTGGTACCCTAATAGAATTTCTATCCACAGTTAAGCCGCATCTGAGCACTTGCCGATACGCGTTTTTAATGACTTCATGTCCCGGCTGACTTTCTTTTCCTTTACCCTTGCATACAGTTGTGTGGTTGTTATTTTCGTGTGGCCTAGCATTTTACTAACGGACTCGATAGGCACATCGTTTTCCAAAGTTACCGTTGTTGCAAAAGTGTGCCTTGCAGTATGGGTGGTTAAATTTTTACTAATACCGCACAAATCGGCAATTTCTTTCAGATAGGCATTCATTTTCTGATTGCTTTTCATCGGCAAGATTTTGTTATTCGCTAAACAGACGGGGTGCCCTTTATATTTATTTATGATAGCAATGGCTTTAGGTAAAAGCGGCACATTTGCCTCTATCTTGGATTTTGTTCTACTCGTATTGACCCACATTTCGCCGTCTTTGCCGGCAACAAGATGTTCAGGAGTTAGTTTAAAGGCATCCACAAAGGCATATCCTGTATAGCAGGAAAACAGATAACAGTCTTTTACTTCTTCCAAACGGGCTATGGCAAACTTCTTTTCTTCCAAAGCCGTTAACTCATCCTCTTCTAATTCAGTGCGTGTGGTTTTTTTAGTGGTGCATACGAAGGCAGTAAACGGATTAAAAGCGATCCAACGGTTATGTACGGCAATATTGATGATCCGCTTCACTCTCTTGATGTAACTCATCACTACGTTATGGCTGATGTTGTCATGCACCTTCAGGTAATGTTCAAATGCTGTTATGAAAGAATACTCGAGTGTGTCGAGGTACAAGTCCTGTTTCTTGTATTTATAAGCAATAAATTCGGCGACCTTAGTTCGTATTGTCTCATATTTAGTATGCGTGCCTTTGACAAAATCTTTGCCGACTAACTCCTCAACACTTTTGTTATGCTCATCAAATACTTCAAGCAGGCTTCGGCGAATCGCTTCAATCCCTAAGTATTTATTTTTAACCTCTTCAGCAGTTAGGTGCAGCCCTCTTTGTTTGAAATCCATGTAAATCGCATGGAGGTCATTGTTAACGGAAATAAGATGCTTATTAAAGAGCCTTGTGTCATTGCTGTTACCTATTATAAATCCGCTCTTGGCATCCCATTGTTCAGGACTGACTTTCTTTTTTAGCGAAATTTCAGCTCGTTTCCCCATTACTGTTACCCTGGCATACACAGGTAATAATCCATTAACATCCGCTTTAGCCCGGTTTGCCCAGCATAAAACAGAAAAGCTTTCAGAATTTTTCATTTTTGACTAAATTTTAGTGTTCCGAATTGAGTTTTTATTGACATTTTTTGAGCTGTTTTGATATCATTTGATATCATTTCAACTAATTCAAAATCAATCAATTAGCCTCTAATTCGGTTACCAAATTAGTCATCCTCAATAGGTAACCGAATAGGTAACCGAGGATATGCTAAAACTTGGGGTGAAATGAGCGGATTTGACATAAAAAAAACCGCTTAAATCATTGATTTAAGCGGTTATGAGGAGTTTTGATGTCCTTTTTGCGGAATGGACGGGACTCGAACCCGCGACCCCGTGCGTGACAGGCACGTATTCTAACCAGCTGAACTACCACTCCGTTTCGTACTGGTGTACTTCCCTGTTAGGGACGGCAAATATACGCTTCGTTTTTTTATTACGCAAAGTGTTTTTTAAAAAAGATCAACAGAAGCTTTATTTAAGTAAAATATCGGGACGGAGATTTTTTAGCATGAACTGGAAATACTTGAGAGGCTCCCGCGGAATGGACGGGGCTCGAACCCGTCCCCAACTGTGTTGGGGATGACAGGCACGTATTCTAACCAGCTGAACTGCCACCCGTTTCGTACTGGTGTACCCCCCCTGTTAGGGACGGAAAATATACGCACCTTTTTTAATTAAGCAAAGTGTTTTTTTAAAAATTAACCACAACGTTTTGGTCATCATCCGGCAGCTATTTTCGGGGAATAATGCATAAAAGCCGGGCTAAAAAATTGGGGGTAAATAGGCTTTTAATGCCTGACTGGGTGTGGCGCATCACAGACGCCGGGGGCATCTTGTATTTTTTTTGTTAAGAAAAGACGGCCAAAACGAAATTTCATTTTGTTTTCATAAAATAACATAGCAAAAGCAAATAAAATTTGCGTATGTCCACAAAAAACCTGTACATTTATTGCCTAAGATTAAATAAACCCTGGCGAAATAATATTTTTAACGAGGTAATTAGGATACCGGGGCGGTGATAAAATTTTAATTGTAGTTTTTTGGGGAAAGCCTTCCGTTAACAAACGGAAGGCTTTTTATTTAATGAGCGTCTGCAGGCAATTTAGCGGCTTTTTTAAATGGCTGCAGGTATAATAACGGTATCGAAAATAACATCACCAGGCCCGAAATCCAGTAGGCATCATCGTAGGTAAGCAGCAGCGATTGCCGGGTTACCGCGTTTTCAATGGCTGCATAAGCCATGTGCATTGCATCTGATGCCGACTTTCCTTTTGCGATAAAAGCCTGCTCCAGGAAATTCAGTCGTTGATTGAAGGCATTATTATAGGGATTGATGTTGGTAAGCAAATTACTGCGGTGAGTAGCGGTACGAATGTGGATGATGGTGGTAAGCACGGCAATACCAAACGAACCGCCAAGCTGGCGCATCATATTGTTTAAACCGGTGCCCTGGCCAAGTTCAGGCCCTTTCAAGTCGGCAATAGCGAGCGTAGTGAGCGGAACGAACAACAGGGCCATCCCCACGCCGCGGATCAAAAGCGGGATCAATACATCCTGCTGGCCGGTTTCGAGTGTTGAATGGCTGAGCATGGTAGTGAACACGAAGAACAAAAACATGCCAATAGTAGCCATAAACTGAGCCGGTATGCCGCCATTTAGCATTTTACCGATGAAAGGCATCATCATGATGGTACACAGCCCGCCGGGGAACAATAGCTCCCCGGTTTGCTGGGCATCAAACCCAAGCAGGTTTTGACAAAATATCGGGAACACGAACACCGAGCCGTACAGCCCAAACCCGAGTACAAACGAAGTAAACATACCGACAGCGAAACTTCGATGCCGCATGATGCCAAAATTGACGATGGGGTGGTCGGTGCTCATTTCGCGCCAGATAAAACACAACGTTCCAAGTATGGCGGCAACGGTAAGCACCAGGATATAGGTTTTTGAAAACCAGTCTTCCGATTCTCCTTTTTCAAGTATGGTTTGCAAGCTGCCAACTGCAATAGCCAGCAACGCGATGCCCCACCAGTCGATAGGTTTTCCCTGCCCCTCCTTTGGCGTATTGCGGACGAACGTGTAGGCGCAAAATGCAGCAATGGCGCCAACGGGAATGTTCACATAAAATATCCATCGCCAGTTATAGTGTTCGGTGATAAAACCACCTATAGTAGGGCCAACCGTCGGCCCCACGACTGCCCCCAGGCCAAACAGTGCAGTAGCCGTACCGATTTGTTCGCGGGGCCAGGTTTCAACCAATATGGCTTGTGAGGTTGATATTAATCCGCCACCTGCCAATCCCTGCAGTATCCGGAACATCACCAGCTCATTAAGACTGCCGGCATTTCCGCAAAGGAACGATGCGATGGTAAATATGATGATGGAGGTGATGAAATATTGTTTGCGCCCGAAGCGGCTGCCAAGCCAGCCTGACATGGGCAAAATAATTACGTTTGCTACCGCGTAACCGGTAACCACCCAGGCAACATCCTCCAGGGTTGCGCCCAGGTTACCCTGTATTTTTGGCAGGGATACGTTTACGATCGTGGTATCGATGAGCTCCAGCAACGAAGCCACGATAACCGTAATGGTAATGATCCATTTCCTAAAGCCGGTTTCAGCCATTTTATTTTTTCTTTACGTTGTTTAGTCCATAGTCCATGGTCGATAGACCATAGCAGGAAGCTAACGAACCTTATTTTTTATTTTATTAGTCCACAGTCAGTATACTAATGAACTTTCCCTTCCATTTCTGCCATGGACTATCGACCATGGACTATGGACTCACTCTTTAATTATCACCGAAACATTCACGCTCATGCCGGGGGTCAATTTGTTCATGGTTGCAGCGTCGGCGTCGATCTTAATTTTTACAGGGACACGCTGCACTACCTTTACAAAGTTGCCTGTTGCATTATCGGGTGGCAGCAGCGAGAACTTAGCGCCTGTTGCCGGCGAAAAATTGTAAACGCTGCCATGGAGTTTAAGATCAGGGTAGGCGTCTACTTCAATGTCAACTTTCTGGCCGGCGTGTATGTTGTTCAGCTGGGTTTCTTTAAAGTTGGCGGTGATATAAATGCTGCTGTCGTTCACTATCGAGAACAGCGTTTGCCCTGCCTGCACCAGCTGGCCAATCTGCACGTTCTTTTTGGATACCATGCCGCTTGAAGGAGAAAGGATATTGGTGTACGACAGTTGCAGCTTCGCATAATCCACATCGGCTTGCCTTTGGGTAACGCCCGTGTTGGTAACACTTAGCTGGTTTTTAGTAGCGCCTTCCTGCTCAACAGCGGCGTTATACTGGTCCTGTGCCGCCTTAAAATTGGCCTGCGCGGTTTGCAGATCGGCTTTCGCCTGGTCGAACTGTTGTTTGGTGATCGAGCCGTCCTGCACCAGGTTGGCGTAGCGTGCATAATCTTTGCTTACTTTATCCAGTTGCGCTTGTGCCGACTCAACCTTAGCCTTTGCGCTGGCAGTATTGGCTGCATTTTCGTAGATCTGCGATTCGCCTACGTTTACGCCCTGGCTTGCGCCGGTTTTTGCCGACATTGCCTGTTCCAGTTTAACTTTATAGTCGCGGTCGTCAATTTTAACTAATAACTCTCCCTTGTTTACGTGGGTGTTTTCCTGGAAGTAGATGCTGTCAACATAGCCGCCAACGCGTGCCACTACCGGGCTGATGTCGCCGTCTATCTGGGCATCGTCGGTATCCACGTGTTTACCGAAATAGATATATTCTTTTACACCGAAAATGATACCGGCTACCAGTATGATACCTAATATAATAGGCAATACCCTGTTCGGTTTCTTTTTGGTTTCGTTTTCCTGAGTTTCGTGTGCCTTTGCCATTGTATGTTTTTAATTAGTGATTTAGAGAATTAGTGAGTGGTGAGTTAGTGAGTGGTGAGTTTTATCTGCACATCTGCTCATTTGCACATCCGCACATTTATTTGTTAAGTTTTCCGGTTGATTTTAATAGTGTATAGTAAGCCAGCCCTGCGTCGGCTTTTGCCAGTTCCAGGTTTATTTGTGCCTGGTAAAGCAGCGTTTGCGCGTCAGCTTTATCAGTTGCCGGGGCGATATTGCTCTGGTATTTCGATTCCAGTATCTTATTGTTTTCGGTCGCCTGGTCGATGGATGTTTGCAGTAGCTTGATCCTGTCGCGAGACATCACATAATTCTGGTAGTCCTGGTTTACCTCACGGCGCACATTGTTTGCGGTGATGGCTTTGTTCAGGTCTATCTCGTCTCGCTGTATTTTGGCCTCGCTGATCTTGTTTTTGTTGGTCCACAAGGTTGAAAAATTCCACGATACCCCGACACCCAGTGTCATCGGGAAGATATAGTTGCCCGATTGTGGCAGCGGGTCGATCACCGTGTTGATGTAATAGGCACTTCCCGAGGCTGATACGGAGGGCAGCGTGTTCGACTTAACATTTTTAATGTTGATATCGGCGGCCTGTGCATGCAGGTCGAGCGAGCGTAGTTCAGCGCGTTGTGCCAGGGCGGTATCAATATAGTTCGATGCCGGGTCGATCGGCCGGTCGGCTTCATTGATCACGTCGATGTTCAACTGGGTGTTTTCGGGCAGACCAAGCAAAATGTTGAGGTTATAATTTACGATCTTGCGGTTAGTCTCCAGGTCGATGCCGTTCAGCTCGATGTTTGCTCGCTGCAGTTGGAATCTTAAAACATCATTTTTGGTTACAATGCCCTGGTCAAAAAAGCGCTGCGCTTGCTTGATCTGGCCGTCAATGGTGGCTAAGTTTTGCTCAACCACCTTTTTACTTTGCAAAACCTTGTACAGATTGTAAAACTGGGTGATGATGTCGTAGGCTACGGCGTCCTTATCGTTATCGGCATCCACGCGGGCAGCTTGTGCCAGCAGCGTTGTGGATTGCTCGGCATATTTGAGACGGTTACCACCGAAGATCACCTCGTTGATGGAAGCGGTGCCGAGCCAGGCGTTGGCGCTGGTAGGCAGCGAGATGGATGTTTTGCCAAAATCCAGCTTATTGGCAGGTATTTCGGCCCAGTCGTAAGTAAAGCTGGTTTTGCCGGTGGGCAGCACGTTGTCTTTCGCCTGTTCGTACTGCGAAACGGCCTGGTCAATCCGCGCTTTCGACAGTTTTACCACGTTGCTGTTGGCTACGCCCAGCTTAAGGGCTTCGTCGAGGGTGATGGTGCGGTCCTGCGCCTGCAGCAGTTGTGCCGAAAGCAACAGAAAGGCCAGAACCGGGGCAACGCGGCTTAGTGCAGACCATACGATTTTGAAGAGGTTGAGTTGGATTGTTTTATTTGGTGTAGTCATTGTGGTTCATTAAGTATGATTTCAAAAGTCGTTTCATGTAGATCTTTACCCGCGGTTTAATCTTTTCCTCCAGGTATTTTTCGTCGCGAATATCGTGGCCCAATATTAACGAGGATAAGTGCGGTGTGTTAACGATATAATTTTTTGTGCCGAATATGGTGGCGATCACCAGTTGCGCGTCGATGTCTTTTGCAAAAGTCTTGTTTTTAACGCCTTCGTCTAATATTTTCTTTATTTCAACCACGTTCAGCATCAGTATCTGGGTAATCTTGTCAGTCAGTTCCCAGCGCTTGCTCATGGTAAGCTCGCGGTTGATCAGTTTTTGGAAGCAGTTGTTTACAATAATCCGCTCCACATAATTGTCAATACATTTGGCCAGCTTATCCCATGACGACATGGTTTCGTCATTGCCGATGTTTTGCAGCAGGGTTTGGAACGAGGCTATTTTCCGTTCGAAAATGGCCAGGAACAATCCCTCTTTCGACCCGAAATAATAATTCAGCATCGCCATGTTTACCCCAGCTTCGCCCGAGATCGCCCGGGTTGAAGCGCCATCAAATCCCAGGTCCGAAAACACCCTTTCGGCAACGTCCAGGATATGGTCTTTCTTGTCAATCTTATCTTTGTCCATTTCTTTTTCCTGAACAAAGTTAATCAAACGATTGATTGGTCTTGTCATTTTATTGCAATCTTGATTTAAGTGTTTGATAGTCAATCTAAAAAAAATTAATCAATCGATTAACAACCCGGGAATTTGCTTTGTTTTAACTTATATAATTACGACCGACATCGCAGAAATTGGACAGTATTTCAAGAAACGCCGGCCGTTTTTATGAAAGACGATTGAGCGGGGATTTTGCTTTAGGGAAGGTGAAAATTTTTTTTTTGGAGCGTTCCGCCGGCTGGTAAAAGCCGGGGTGGGCCGTGCATTCATACGCCTGCAAGGCCTTAGCCGCCAGGCCGGGATCTATTCCTGTCCCTAACGCGAGGCGCCGTTCCAGCCATTTTTTATGCCCCGTTAGGGGCCACCGCTTTGTAGAAAAACCCCACCACCCCTTAATTGCCCCGCAGGGGCTACCTATTTTCCGCCGTTGTTGGCGTTGTCTCCAACAAACCGAAATGCCCGGTGGTGATAGCATATCGGCGAAGCATTTGGGCGTTGACCTGGCATTTGCCTTAAATGCTAACATTACCCCGCTCAATTGCCGCGGAGGCTGTTACTTTTGGGGCGCCAAAAGTAACTAGGCCCCCGCGGCCATGAGCGGGGGTACTGTAAGCGTTCTACCCCAAAAGCTAAGCTGAACCCAAACCAACCGCGCGCTTTCGCCGGCCTGCGGCCCGGCTCAAGCGTAAACTATAAATGTAAAGACTGAACCTTTTTCCCTACGCACCGCTGTTTTTAATTCCTGAAATCCTGCGTAATCATCAGTCCGTAAATTCCGCCGTCTTCAATGCCGATGCCCAGGCGGCCGAAGGCGGGATTGAGGATATTGGCGCGGTGCCCGGGCGAATGCATCAGGCCTGTATGCGCCTGCCACAATGTTGGCGCCAAGGCCACATTTTCGCCGGCAGCCAAAAAATGAATATCGTCGTTCCGCATGCGTGCAAAAGGATCGACGCCCTCGGGTGTGTAATGCGAAAAATACCCCCTTGCCAGCATATCCACCGAATGTTTGCGGGCAACGGCGCATAGTTTCGGGTCCGCTTTAAGCGGGGCCAGCCCTCTTTGGGTGCGTTCCTTGTTTATTAGGCGCAGCATTTCGGCTTCCAGGTCGGGCCGTACTTCGGGCTGTTTTACGGTGAATGGTAGTTTGGTGAATTTTTCCTCCCCGTGCTCTGTTTCGGGGCCGTCGGTGACAGGCGCAGGAATTTCAGCAAAAACGGGCGACAACCAGTGTTCCAGCCACCCCGTTTTGCCGGCCAGCCCGGCAGCCAGTTTACTGTTATGCGCCTCGCGCGAAAGCGGGCCGGGAAACGGCATCAACAGCAAAAACACCGCCAGCAATGCCGCCCAGATATAGCCGTCGACCAGGCCGGGCAAAATGCCTAATATTTTATTAAGCGCCGAAGTGTGCACATAAAAGGGTGTTTCCAGCAGGATGCGTTCGGCAAGGCGGTCAAACAGGATGCGGGCGACGATAACGATGAGGATAAACGATAATACCGCCGAAAACACGCCGATACCCGGAAAAATTTCCAGCAGCACCCCGCTAAACGGCTTGTAAAAAATAAAGCCGATAACCAGGCTGCCCAACCAGCTGAGCAATTGCAGCGTGCTCAGGATAAAGCCACGGCGCACTGCCGCCAATACGCAGGCCAGCAGGATGATGAACAACACAAAGTCGATAAAATTCATTTTCTTTTACGATGCTGCTTAGTTAAACCCGTTGCGGGGCAATTGGTTTAAATGGGTTTTGCTGCGTTTGTCGGGGAGGGTTATTTCAGTAACAACTTTAAACCTGCGGTTGTTATGGCAATGTTAACGTCCTTTTTTATCAAGCCGCGTGTAAGCACTTTGTCGCCGGTCCATAGTTTTGTATTGAGTTCAATTGCAAGGGCAACAAATGGGGTATCGTCCTCGTCAATATCCTTTGTGATGGACCAGGCCATGGTCCATGATTGGGCACTAATGTCTTCTTCCGGCACAAAATTGATGCCCGATAAAACCAGCGCCTCAATATCAGCTAAAGCATTTTCATCAAGTTTGGAATGTGCGGCTATTTTCGGCGAATACCTTTTTAATTCATGCTTCAGCAGTTCAGGAGCGTAAAAGGTAAATTCATCTTGTATGTTCATCAACATTTCCCCGATGGCCGAATGGGGATTTAACAGTGTGCTGAATACAATATTTGTATCAACAAAATCTTCACTTAATAAACCGTTTTTTGTTTTCGGCCCACCAGCGTTTTTTCGATTCATCGGCCAATTGGTTGGCCTGTTCTTCGGTACCCTGGCTGTTGCGGATAGTCTCCTTATACTTCAGGTAATTCACAATGCGCTGTAGCCCGGCCGTATCAATATCAGCCGGTAAACGGAAGATAATCTTGCTATCAGTTCTTTCTATTACCATACATCAAAAATAACGAAATTATTTGCAGCACGGTTAAAATGGAGCGGAAATTGTGACATAAAAGGTTATTTCCTGCCTATGCAGCTTCAAAAGTACAATCCCAATTTAGCGCCCTGATCCGGAAATTGCGGAAAACCGTGGCGCCACCCCGGAGACAAAGTCTCCTGGCATAGTCGTCCGTAGTTGGAAACTACGAACAGCGGGTGAATTGATCTGGAGATTGCGGTTTGTTGGTTAAAAAAACACCAACAAAGGCGGGAATGTTTGATAGTTATCATCCATTTAAAACAAATTGATAGGCGAGGCATTAATAACCATATTAAGTTCGCACGGTTGCTGAAGTGCCAGTAGTATAACAGAACCTGAAAGCTAAATTTATATTTTTGCATTCATAGTTTTTACAATCTATGAGCGCTCTATGCTGATTAAAATGGTCTTGGCCTGGAAAAAAATGATCGTTAATTTATAAATATGGCGGATGTTCACTCCAAAGAGAGACGTAGTTATAATATGTCTCGTATAAGAAGCAAAGACACAAAGCCTGAAATGTTAGTAAGACGTTTTTTGCATTCACACGGCTACAGATACCGTTTGCATAGGTCTGATTTAGCAGGAAAGCCAGATTTGATTTTACCTAAACTCAAAACAGTTATATTTATCCACGGCTGTTTTTGGCATGGACATACTGATTGTAAATACTACCACGTCCCTAAAACAGAGACTGAGTGGTGGCTGGAAAAAATCAATAAAAACAAAAAGAGAGATTTAGAAAATTTGCATTCGTTATCTAATTCCGGTTGGAAAATTATTGTGATTTGGGAATGTTCATTAAAGAATCCGATGGTTCAACAGACATTAATTAAATTATTATCCGATTTGGTCATTTTGGCATCCGAATTTCATGCAGCCGATTGAGACAAATTTTTTTGATCAGAACTTGTATAATATCTTTTATATTTGTATAATTCCGCTAACCTTAAAGTATGAAAAAACCAGTAGCTTCAGCTACAACCATAAAAAGTAAACCACAGATAATAAGCTTGTTCTGTGGTGCCGGCGGATTAGACCTTGGTTTTAAAGACGATGGATATACCATTGCTCTAGCAATAGATTCTGAATCTTCCGCTATTGATACTCATAAGCACAACTTCGGTGCCTCAGAAAGCATCGTGGCCGACTTGACTAAACTTGGCCCACGTGGAGTCTTGAAATTGGTTCAAAATAATGTGATTGTTGGCGAACGGATAGGGGTAATTGGCGGGCCCCCCTGTCAAGGTTTCTCTCGCGCAAATATTGGTTCGCAGCCCAATGATCCAAGAAACGAACTTCCTAAACTGTACGTAGAAATTATTAAGGAGCTTCAGAAACATTACATTGTTGAATTTGTAATTTTTGAGAATGTGCTTGGAATGAAAGACAAGAAGCATTCAGAAAAATATTTTGCATTGATTCAGGGATTAAAAAAACTTAAACTTGATGTGACAGAAAAGGAGCTGTGTGCTGCCGACTATGGAGTACCACAAAATCGTAATCGGATTATTGTATCGGCGTTGCGTAGCGGCCAAGGTTATACACAAGTAATACCTGTAAAAAAAGAGGGAATTATAACTGTTGAGCAAGCAATTGGAAGTTTACCAAATCCCATATTTTTTGAAAGAAAGTTGAAAAGCTCTGATATACCTAATCATCCGAATCACTGGACTATGAAGCCAAAATCCGCAAAGTTTCAACAGGTAGTTGGCGATAACAACAAAACTCGGAGTTTTCGCAAATTGCGTTGGGATAAAGCTTCGCCGACCATAGCATTTGGCAACCGTGAAATTCACGTGCACCCCAGCGGCACCCGCAGACTAAGTATATATGAAGCTATGCTGCTGCAAGGCTTTCCGCCGACGTTCGAATTAAAAGGGAATTTATCTCAACAAGTGCAACAGGTTTCGAATGCAGTGCCACCACCATTAGCTAAGTGTTTGGCGGTAGCTGTGAGTAAATCAATGAACTGCTAAATTTTAAAGGTGGAAATCTTGGAAGACGGCAAAGAGCTCGCTGAGCGAATTAAAACAAGTAATGCTGCTTCACCTACGTGGACAAAACTTGAAACTGATGAAAGGGTAATTGCAAGGATAACCGATGGTATCTATCGGCAACCAGCATCCGCATTGCGAGAATTAATATCAAATGCCTACGATGCAGATGCCAAAAAAGTTATCATAAAAACCGATGCACCTAGGTTTTCGAGAATTTCGATCGAAGATGATGGACACGGGATGTCACCAGATACGCTCGCCTACATGTTAAAGCACATAGGTGGTAGTTCGAAACGGAATGACAAAGGTAAGGAGCTAGGAGTCACGGCGGAAAATATTGCAAAGAGCCCTGATGGAAGGCGGCTAATTGGGAAAATTGGTATAGGCATTTTTTCAGTTGCCCAACTAACCCATACTTTTCAAATTATCACAAAGATAAAAAACGACCCTTATCGAACGATTGCGACTATAATTCTTAAACAGTACTCAGACGATACACAGGAAAAAAATCAGACAGTGAAGAGGAAAAATTTGAGTCAGGCCTGGTGACGGTTTGGCGTGAACCTGCTGTTGACATAGGTAATCATGGGACAACGATTATTTTGACTAATATTCGCGCTCAGGCAAAGGAAACATTGCAAAGCAAAGAAATATGGGCAAACTATGAGGAAAGCCTATTCAGTCCAGAAAAGAATGAGCCAATTTCACCGCCAAAATACCATATTGGGAAAACACAAAATTTAAGCCAAAACCAACTAGAAACAGATTTAATAGCAGATAAATCAGTGCCGTGGGACAATGAAGATGAGCCGAAAATTGCCTTTGAAAAATTGGTAAACGCAGTTTGGCTAGAAGCATCACTCGGAAATCAAAACCCAAGGCTTGAGTTAATATTTGACTATTATTTGCAAATGATTTGGAATCTCAGTTTAGCAACGCCGCTGCCATATGTCAACGGCAACTTGTTTGACTTAAACTTGTCGGATTGGGTCCACGCCTATTTGATAGCAAATGAACCGAAAGGGTCTGCTAAACCACTGCAAGCATCTGATCAAACCTTTCGTGAAGTGCTTGATTTAACCGAAGGAAAAAAAACTGAGCAATTTGATGTTTTTGTTGATAATTTACAATTATCCCGCCCAATAAAATACCAAGAGCTACCTACTGGAGGTCACCGTCTCAAAAAGCCCGTTGCTTTAATTGGTAAATGCAAGCAAGATTTTGCAAATATCAATAAAGCATATAGTGCAGGCACATTGCGATTCGAAGCATATCTTTTTTGGAATCCTATAATAGCGCCTGCTGAGCACAGGGGGGTGTTAATAAGGGTTAATGGAGCAAGCGGCACCCTATTTGATCCGACATTTTTGAAATATCAAGTTTCCGAACAGGTGAGGTTAAGACAGATTACTTGTGAGATATTTGTCCATGAAGGGTTTGACAGTGCGTTAAATATTGATAGGGAGTCTTTTAATGCTGCCCATCCGCATGCGGTGTATATTACGCGCTGGTTGCACGGCGCGCTACGCCAACTCGCGACAGCACAAAAAAGGCTCGCTTCTGAGGTACGGACCGAGGCCAGAGACGAATTACAGGGTCAGTTTGCCGATGAAATACAGAATATCGCTTTAAAAACCTGGCAACGTGAGGTAAAAGATGAAGATTCGTTTCCGCCTTCTGTTGATGTCCGGTCTGAGGCTACAAATGACCTGCTAAATAATGCCGACATAATCATTAACCGACCTGCCTTACGTAAAAAACCAAAGAAAGCCAATTCAGCGCATTCGCAGATGGCCACAGAAAGGTTGAAAGCAATAGCGCAAATTATTGCATCGTTTCGGCTGTTTGAAAAATTATCTCCACAAGAACAACAAAGACTATTGAATGCGATTTTTGATGTTTTAGACGCGAATAAATGACCGACCTTACACAACAAGTTTCCCCAGAAGATGATTATACGGCTGGAATAGGCGTTGCTCTTGATTACGACTTTGGTAAACCTAAAAAGACCGATTTTGAGCCCTGGCATAAACCTCGAAAACAATATGTCAGAGAGCGACAATGGACACAGCTTATAGACGAATTAATGACCGAATATATTCCCAGCGATAAAATTGTAAAATACCTTGGTTTGCCCGGAGATGATTTGCTGGATCTAAGATATCTGCATGATAATGTTTGCGTTCCGAAAGAACTAAAGATTAAATTTCTCGGTTTCAATCGAGGGGAAAACCCGGGCCCCGATCACGATGCGAGTTTAGAGATATCTCGAGATGAAATAAGCAGATTGCCCTTTGTTGACCAACAATCGCAATTATTGCCGGATGATTTTGTGAAAATATCCAGCGAAAACTCTATGGCTTATGACTATTCGAAAAATATGGGGCCTTTTGATGTTATAAATATTGATTTATGTGACAGCATTGCGAAAGAAGGCGTTGGCGACTTTGAAGAAAATCATTATAATACACTTAACACTCTGATGATGTTGCAGTCTTTTCGTAAAGAGCCGTGGCTTTTGCTTTTAACTACGAGATCTGATAAGAGTCGCGTCAATTCAGAAGTGTTTGAAATCCTAAAAAGAGTTTATTTGGAAAATCTAAACTCGTGCGAAGGCTTCATGAAAAAATCGTCAACTATTAATTCCGTTAGCGACGAAAAATCACTTGAAGCTTATTGTTCTAGTGAGAGTGGATTTTCTAATATTTTTTTGATTGGATTGTCAAAATGGATACAAGCTTTGGGGGTCGATCAAACTCCCCAAAAAGAAGTTGAGATCAAAAGTATTATGGGATATAAGGTGAAGTCTAGAGCAAATTCACCAGACTTGATTTCAATTGCTCTTCAAATCAACCCGACAACTAACTTAGCCACCGATAGAATAGGTTTAGCGACTCACAAATCGGCGCGAGTCAATGAGTGTGCCAAAGCCATTGCCATGCTTGAAAAATTATCTCAGCAGGTTGATGTTGATGACTTGTTACATAATGATACAAGCTTATTAGATTCGATGATCGCTGGTTCCGTCGAGCTTCTAAAACAAGCGCGATACGATGTGTCAAACTATAACACGTGGGTCGAAACTAAGGGTATTTTTCGCACACATTCACATGACAAGCTGACAAAAGAAAAGATCGTAGAATCTGTGGAGGACAGGGAAAAACGGATGGCTGATGAGAAGAAAGCAGAAATGTATTCAAATAAAATAACCCTTTCTGGGCCGAAATTTGTTGAAAAACTAGATCCGAGTCAATGGGAGAAATATGATAAAAAAAGGCCAAAGAAATAATTGATGCGCCGCTGATAGGTAACAAACCACGCGGTTGCGGTTTCTCCAACAGCTAGCGCACGCGTACCGTGCCTGCCTAATAAACGGCTTTCATTTCTGGTAATTTACATATCTTAGAAAAACTATTTGTTCAAACGCCGCTACGAAATAACCAACCTTCTTTATCAACTATGTGCAAAGTTCATAACCCGGTGGGCTCCTTAACGGTTATCAAAACACATTTGCAGCGGCATAAGCTGGATGAATATAAATCGCTGAAAGATCTGATCGCATTTCAGCAGAGCTATCAATTTAAAAGGCTCGGCATCATTCAGAGCCATACGCTGCTGGTTGAGCAGGAAAAAAAATCGCTTGGCGAAAAGCTAGCCGAACTGGACGATTTTATAAAAACCCGCAAAACTGAAGCCGAAAAACAGCTGCCGGCCGCTGTAGCTGAATTAGAGGCCCGGCTGGATAGTTTATCCTCCGCTGAATCCAACGAAAGCTGTTTTTTTGTCAACTACGTTAAAAAGAACAGCCTTAAGTTTAGGATCAGGATAAAAAGATTCATTCCTGATCTTAGGCTCGCCCGGTCATTACGGCCTTTCACAATTGACTATAACCGGCAAAATAGCAGGTATCAATACATCCTTACGCGCTTTGATGATGCAGTAATGCAAAGCGGCCGCCCGCAACTGCTGGACCTTGACCGGAGAAAGAACCTGATAGACCAAATAAACAGCTCGATATATGGTGCACAGGGCGAACATAAAGTGGTAAAGGAGCTGCAGAAACTGCCTGACGATTATATTTTGATAAATGATTTTACCCACAATTTCAGGCGGTACATTTATAACGGGAAGGGAAATGATTATATCGGCTCTATCCAGATCGACCACATTTTAGTAGCCCCATCCGGCATCTTCATCATCGAAACAAAAAACTGGAGCGAGTATTCGCTGAACGATCCCACTTTGTTTTCCCCTGTTAGGCAAGTTCAGCGGACAAACTTTGCTTTATACAGGTTGTTAAATCATGGGTTTTCCAATTTAAACTTTTTATTAAATAAATGGCCCTGGGGCAAAAGCAAAGTGCCGATACGAAATTTGGTAGTCTTCATCAATCATAAACCTGCCAGGCAATACGAATATGTAAAGATGCTAACCCTGAATGAACTGCTGGGTTATGTTACCTATTTTACCCCATGTTTTTCCCCGCAGGAAACGCAAACGATAGCAGACTATTTGCTTAGGCTGTAAAGGCGGTGAATCCCCACCCTTGGTTACGCTTGTAGCGGAAGCTACCGTGCGGAGTCGCCAATTAAATTTATTCGAATTTAACTTCTCCCTTTATGGTCATCCAGGGATGGATTTCATAAGAAAATATTTTCGATAAAACCATTGGGTCTGCTTCTGTAATTTTTATAACTTCTTCTTTTGTTTCGCAATTATAGATTTCAAAGCCGGCCCAGGCAGTTTTGTCGGTAAAAGCCCCGCCGGTAATAATTTTCCCGGTTTTCCGGAGGCTGATAATGTAATTAATGTGCGCTTGTTCTATTTTTATCTTAGTTGTTGAATCCTGCCCCCAGTTTGGGCCTTTACCATACATCACAAACCAATACTGACCCAAAGCTTGCATTTGCTTTCCGTTTGTTCCTTTCTGCTGTGCAAAGCATACTTCGCCAATAAAAAAAAAGAATAAAATGCAGCTAATTGATTTCAACGATTTCATGATAAACAGTTTTAACAGGATAAAATTAAAACTAACTGGTATGGTTTCAAAAAGTAATATCGAACAAATTGGCAACAATAAGAGGCTGATCAGTAAAGCCGGCATCCGTTAGGCGCCTGCCAATTCTCACGATAGGTAGACCGGAGCCAGGCTGCCTGTCGGCGGGCTACCTACATGATGAGGTGCTGAAACAAGTTCAGCATGACTTGAGTTTCCGTGTAACAGGCGAACGAATTGCCAGGAGCATGACCGGCTTAGGCAAATAGCGGTTCGATGAGCATAGACCGCAGGGCCCTCTGCGAGAGACCCTCTGCGGAGACGGAATAGGCTATTAACCCATCATCGCAATAGTATCTGCGTTACGCCTGCTGTTTTTGCAGATTTAAGCGGCTTTTTGATTTTTCTCCCTATCTTCCACTCATGAAAAAATACCTCCTCCTGCTATTATTCTGTGGCCTGGCGGCCCTGGCCTGTGCGCAGGCGCCTGATACTACCAAAAAACCGTCGTTACCCGGCGATATGCAGGATTTGGATGTCCCGGCGGTGGATAACAGCAAGATTTTTACGTCGGTTGAGGTAATGCCGAAGTATCCGGGCGGGATAGATAGCCTGTACAGTTACCTGGCACAGCATATTGTTTATCCGCAAATAGCGCTGGACGCGCATATCGGCGGAATTGTAAGATTGGATTTTGTGGCGGAAAAGGATGGCAGCGTGAGCGATGTGCACGTGATCTCTTCGCCGAACGGCAGATTGAGCGGCGAGGCCATCCGTGTTGTGTCGGCAATGAAGCTCATCCCGGCGCGGCAAAGCGGCAAGCTTGTGCGCGTGGAGTCGGATATTTCCATCCGCTTTGATCCGGCAAATCCGCATAAGTTTTATTGAGTTTTTTCGGTCGTCGCAGGGTCTCTCGCAGAGGACCCTGCGCTCCGTGTAACAGGTGAACGAATTGCCTGGAGCATGACCGGGCTTCGGCAAATAGTGGTTCGATGAGCATAAACCGCATGGCCCTCTGCGAGAGACCCTCCGGAGACGGAGAATTCGCTACTACTCTGCGGTGGGTAGTCCGCGTAAAGGCGGGGCAATATTGTGGTGGTGGTGTTTTTCTACAAAGCGGTAGCCCCGACGGGGCATAGCGGGTAGCGCAGTTTGCGGGCAACAACACCAACGTCGGCGTGAAGAATCCTCGCGCACCATTTTTTCATCATGGTCATCCCAAAATCCCACGAATCAAGGTTCAGACAAATGCGTTAGCGGGCGTCGCGGATACTCCCAACTATGTTGGGGACGCCTAAGGCCTGCAGCCGTATGAGCATAGCACGCGACCACGCTTCTATCAGCGTGGGAACGCCCAGCGCAACACCTGCAAAGGCCAAGAATAAATTATATTTGTTGCAGGTACAATCGGTTACCGCAATGCACATTTAAAAATATGGAACTGGAGAAACATTATATAAACAGGAGCGGCTGGCTGCGGGCGGCTGTTTTGGGCGCAAACGATGGCATACTTTCAACAACAAGTATTGCGATAGGCGTAGCTGCGGCCAGTACCACGCGAAGCCCGATTATACTGGCTGCGCTGGCCGGCTTAGTTGCAGGTGCCCTATCAATGGCAGCCGGTGAATACGTTTCGGTTAGTTCGCAGGCGGATATTGAAACCGCGGATTTAGCCAGGGAAACTAAAGAACTTAAAACAATGCCCGAAATTGAACTGAGGGAACTTGCGAAAATATATGAGAAGCGGGGCCTGGATAAGGAATTGGCTATGCAGGTAGCGGAACAACTTACCAGGCGCAATGCATTGGAGGCACACGCCAAAGACGAATTAGGAATAAACGAATTTACGGAGCCGAAGCCATTGCAGGCCGCTTTGGCCTCGTGCGCGTCTTTCATATCAGGCGGGCTTTTACCCTTTTTGGTTTCGTTGTTCGCCCCGCTGGACAGTATGGTTGTTTTGCTGTACTCATTTGGCATTGTATTCCTGGCGTTGTCGGGCGGGGTTGCGGCAAAAGCAGGCGGCGCAAGCATGGTGAAAGGCATCGTGCGGATTTGCTTTTGGGGAACCATTGCCATGGGCATTACCGCATTTGTGGGCTATTTATTTGGCGTGAAGACGGGGTAAGCCGGGCATATGAGCCGGCGCGATCGCCGCAATACGGGTTTACGGGCGGCGATACGTGCGAAGGCATGACTTGGTTTTTTTGGCCCGGAAACGTGGTTTGCAATATGCAGGCTTTATATCCACGCGGCCGGCTAGCGGATCAATCAATGAGCAGCTTTTTAAATTCTTCGAGCGAAATTACATTAATAGCTGGAAAGGGAATTGATCTCAGCTTATTAAAGTGTTTATCATTTGTAACCAGGAAATGGACATTGCCGGCAAAGGCACAATCTGAAAATTTATTGTCGTCGGCATCAGCCGTTATAAGGTTAAGATGGAAGTGAATATCAATTTTCTTTACGTTTGGAAGCAATAAAAGTGCACCGGTTATCAGTTCGGCGGTTTCTTTTGAAAAGATGTCGGTTATCTTTTCCTCGTATTCAAATTGTATGTCGTTACTGATATAAAGTTCATAGGCATTTTCGTAAAGCTTATCAAGGACAATGGCAAAAGCAGATCTTCGGGATATTGAACGAAGCAGGGCATTTGTATCCAGTACAATCTTAAGCCGCGGCATTATTTGTTTTCGAGCATTAGCCGAAGTTTTTCATCGGAGTATTCCTTTTCGTCCCAGGCAGCATCCGCCTTGTCGCGGGCCTTATCCAACAGAAACCGGGCGATAATGCCCCTCAGTTCATCCAGGTGTTTGTCCGGTATATCGGCGCTAAAAATCTTCAGCAATTCAGCCTGTATATTGCTGAGGGGGGGATGAACAGATGAAATCTTCATGGCATATGATCTTTATCCTTACAAAATTAACAATTAAAGAGAACTTAAAAAAATTGCCGCGACGACTGAAGTTTTAAGTTGAAAGTACTGAGTCAAAAGTGTTTCATTTTTTGCGGTTTTTTGGCTGTGGTGTTTCAAACTGTTGCAGGTTGTTTCACCATTATCGGCTTAAGTGCCTCATTTACATAGGGGGTGTGTGTCAGGTGTTGCAGCTGTTTCATCCGGCACGCATATTTGCTGCAACACCTTGCAACATGGAGCAGCAGCAGTTTGCTAATCAAAACTGCCACTGCTACTGCCACTGCTACTGTCACTCAATTATTCCCTTTCACCCTGTTCTTTTCGTCATCGGCCCCGCCCTGGTGTTCGCGGGCCTTTATCTTGCTGTTGCCAAAGTTGTAGGTAAAAGTAAGCCGTGCAACCTGGGTTTCGCGCTTTTGGTTAATGATGAGGTAGTTGTTGGCATAAAAGCTGGTTACGTTGTTGGTACGCTGGTTAAACACGTCGCTCACAGAAAACTTGATGTTGGCCTTTTTGCCGGCAAAGGAATGGCTAACCCCGGCATCGGTTGAGTATTGCGGCTTCACGTTAAACAACCCATACACCAGCGCCGACTGGTAATTGCTGGTCACCTCGAATTTGTAGCCGCTTACCGGCGTAAACGTTTCGGTAGCCCTTACCTGGTATGCGGCCTGGCCGTTGTTGAGGTTTTGCCCCTCGAGGTTGTTGGAAACAAAGCCGAGGTAAAAGCCGGTGATGTTTACGTTGCCTTCCCACCATTTGGTTACGGTATAGGGCGCATACAGGTTGATGTTATAGGCGTTCTGGGTTTGCAGGTTATCGTTGGTTACAAAGGAAACTTTGGTAGCGGGGTCGGTGCCGGGTATCTCGGTGATCACGTCGGTAGTACGGCTATAGCCCAGGGTTAAAGTGATGTTCTTATTATAGGTGTAGTTCAACTCAAAATTGTTGGTGTACTGCGGCTTGAGGTAAGGGTTGCCCTTTTGGTAGGTGTAGGGGTCAAGGTGGTACACAAATGGGTTCAAATTATCATACTGCGGCCGGTCGATGCGGCGGCTGTATGATAGGCTGATCTCGTTTTTGTCGTTAATGGTGTGATTGATAAACAGGCTGGGGAAGAAGTCGAGATAGTGTCTCGGAATATCTTTCACCGTATTGGCTGAGTCGCCCACTGCGGATGAGCTGGTGTACTCGGCCCGCAAACCTGCCTGCACCGAGTAGTTTTTAAAATCCCTGTTAAAGTTTATGTAACCAGCGTCGATCTTCTCGTCGTACACAAAGCGGTTGTTATCGATATAAGCTGCGTTAAGGGAGTCGGCCTGCAGCAGATCATTGGTGGTTTTCACATCGCTGAACTTCAAGCCTGTCTCGAACTTGAGCGACTTGCCGAGCGGCTTGGTATAATCAATCTTAGCTGTGCGGATATCGATGTTTGACGGGGTTATGTTACCCAAAAACGCTTCCGGGTGCTGCATGCTGCCATCGGGCAGGAAAAAGTCAGTAGTATAACCAGCCACCGAGCCGTTGGCGAACTTGGAGTAGTCCAGGTCGGCGCTGAGTTCCTGGCCCAGGGTGTCGAGTTTCCAGCTGTCGTTCAAATTAAAGGCAATGTTATGGTAGGTTTGATGGATAGGCGATATGGTATGCAGGGAAGAGTCGACTTCAGCAAAGTTTTGGCCGATATAGGTGCGGGTGTCGTTGTCGTCATCCTCGCCGTTAAAATAGCCGCTTACCAAAAAGCCGATGGTGTTTTTTGACGACAGGTCATAATCAGCGCCCAGGCGGTAGCTGTTATCGTGATCAATCTCAGGCAGGTTGGTAAACTGGTTAAAATAGGTTTTGTGGCCGGTGCTGTCGGTAATAATGCGCATCAGGCCAATGTCCTGGAACCGCTTGTTGTCGTTATGGCTAAACGTGCCATAGATATTCAGGTTACCTTCCTTGTGGTTTAAGTTCAGCGTCTCGTTGTCCTTGCCGTATTTGCCGTAGCCTGCGCCCAGGGTCACGCTGCCGTTGGTCCCTGCCTGCTTGTTCTTTTTTAGTTTGATATTGATAATGCCCGAATTGCCGGCAGCATCGTATTTTGCGGACGGGTTGGTGATGATCTCGATAGACTGTATAGTATTACCATCAGTTGAACGCAGCAAGGTAGCCAGCTGCGTTGCCGATAAGTATGTGAGCTTATCGTTGATCATGACGGTTACGCCTTGTTTGCCCTTAAGGCTGATGTTATCATCTTTATCCACCGAAACACCGGGCGCGCGCTCCAAAATATCCATTGCCGAATTACCCGCGGCCAGTACACTGTTGGCCACGTTCATGACAGTCATGTCTACCTTATGCTCAATCAGGGGTTTGGCGGCAGTTACGTTTACGGTGCTTAAGGAATGGCTGGCTGGCTGCATTTTTAAAACCGGCACGTTAACATTTAGCGACCCTGCCACAAGCGTAAAGGCGTTGCTGACGGTTTTTGAGTAGCCTACTTCCGTTGCCTTTATAATATAGGTGCCGGTGGGGATACGGTCGAAGGTATAAGCGCCGGTTTCGTTACTCAGGGTACCTTTCACAACGGTTGAGTCCTGGGCTTTTAGTAAACTTACTGTAGCGTAGTCCATGGGCTTGCCGGTTTCATCCTTCAGGATGCCCGATACGGTGCCGGTTGTATTACCCTGCCCAAACAGCGAAGCTGCAGGAAAAACGGCGAGCAGGATAAAGAATATTTTTACGATGATCGTTTTCATGTTGATTTATATTTTTTCAGCAAAAGAGCGGAACACCCTTTCCCCGGTAAATTATTTTTGACTACCGGGCTCGTTTAAGTGACCACTGAACATTTGCCGCATCTGTTCTTTTAAAATTTTGGCAATAGCGATCTTCATAAAGAATTTTCAGTTCTTTTCAAGCGATCGACTTACTTATGTTGATTTCCGGCTACCGGCCGGCTTCGTGTATTAAATGTTTTGAGTTAGTGTATATTATATAGGTATAGCTGTTGGTCCTCCGTTTTATTTTTATGGTTAATTTTTGGCAATAGTATTTCCTTAGGGGATCTCCTCCATTTTTTGGATACGGCAATTTAAAATTGCCTTTACTAAGCGTTATTGTTAATTTGTATTACTGTGTATAAGATGCAAAAAGGTGCGCTAAGGTTACATTATATTTAAACTTTTTAGCACAGGGAACAGTTTTCCGGCAAGGTCCTTAATAAGCGATCCGCCGTCGGGGCCAACCTTGCACCGGGTTACCACTGTGTCCTTTTTATCCCCGGCAGTTTTCGGGCTAGCCACATCGCGAATGTTGGATAGTTGTGTGCCGGTTGAGCAAACCAACAAAAGCCCGCCGGCAAGCAGCAGGCTTTTGTACCCTGTTAGTGTTTTCATTATTGGGCTCTTCGGGTGCTGTCGACTTTAACTTTGGTCGAGTCTTTTTTAACCGTTACTATCGTATCTATCTTGCATTGCAGGCCGTTGTCTGTCATCATAAAAACAGCCGGCTCATAACCCTGGCGCTTGTCCTGCTCGTTGCAGTCGTACAGGTTGAGGTTATTTACATAGTTGTCCAGCTTCTGGTCGATGATCACTTTCGAATTTACAGGCACTTTCAGGGTTAGCCGAACTTCCTGCTCGCGCCATGGTGCATTCGGTTGCTTGCGCAGCGCATAATCAAATTTCAGGACAGTATCCTGTTGTGCAAAAACATAGCTGGTATTGCGTGCGGTTAATAAGGCGTCGTATTCGTCGCGGCCGCGTGCCGAAAATTCCTCTTCAAGCACCGGTGTTTTTACATCGCTTTTTTCAATATCGATGCTCACGCTCCGGGGCTCGTTATGAAAACCGTTATAGTCATCGTCAATTACGGTCATGTTTTTAAAGTGGTCCTTTATATCCAGCCTTAGGCTGTCATCGTGCGAAAAGTATTTAATGTTATTGAGTTGCAGGTAATAAGTATTGTCCTTTGAGGATTTTAAGCTAACGGTTTGCGTGAAGGTGGCCGATTCGCGAAAATTCTCCGAGATTCTGATCACATAATAAATAAGCATGCCGAGCGAGCATATCCATACAACAAGGAAGATGGTCCCTGTCGACTTACCGATGCTGCCAACATTAAATATACCCTTAAGCGTCAGCATAATGATGCTGATAAGCGGGATAATAGCGGCCAGGAACGCACAGATATATACATTGTCGGCATATCGGTCCGAAATCACACTGCTGGGGAAGAAATTTACGTGGTGATCACCCCCAAAGCCAACAAACATGATCAGGAAGATTAATGCCGCGATGGAAAAGCCCAGGCAGGTTAATAATATCAGCACGCCAACCAGCTTTACCAGCACTTTACCGAAGCCAACCAGGAATATACCCAGGTGATGAAAAAAATCGCCGGTAAAATCACGGGCTTTGTAAACAAAGGGGCGGGCTTCATGGCCAAAGTTGGTGAGGTTTTGCTTCATCGAATTCATTTCCTCTTCAAAGTTCTTTTTAAAACCCTGCAGGTCTTGTTTTTCGCCCTTCATGGCCATCCTGTCGGCGCGGGATATAGCCTTCGGTATCACTATCCACAGTATAATATAAATAAGCAGCCCTGTTCCGGCGAAAGCTGTAAATATTACAAAGGCTAGTCGTATCCAAACCGGGTTAAAATCAAAATAGTTGGCAATGCCTGCGCAGACGCCGGCAATCAGGTGATCGTCCGGGTCGCGAAAGAGCCTGCGGGGGGAAGTCCCTGGTGCGGCGAAGGGATTGTGATCGGTTTTTTCGCCCTCATCGGCAGTTTCAAAATCAGCAACCGTGCCCATTTGACCAATCACCGCGTTAACGTCCTGCTCAATAATAACCTGCTTGTTTTCGCGGGTTAAAATTTCGCTGAACATTTCAGCAATCCGGTTTTCAATGTCGGTGGTGATCTCAAGGCTGTCGGCCGAAGTTGCAAAATGACGTTTTACATCCGTCATGTAATTTTTAAGGATTTCGTAGGCATCCTCCTCTATGTGGAACACGATGCCGTTTATATTGATGATAATTGTTTTGTTCATGATTTTAAATTTTTAAGGGTTTACTTTACTTTCCTGTCTCCGATGGCCGTTTGCACCGCAAAGGCCAGTTCTTCCCAGGTTTTGTCTAGTTGGTCAAGCACGTTCCTGCCTTCGTCCGATAGCACATAATACTTACGGGGCGGCCCCGAGGTCGACTCGACCCAGTTATAAGTAAGCAGTCCGTTATTCTTTAAACGGGTTAGTAAGGGGTATAAAGTACCCTCAACAACAAGCAATTGCGCCTTTTTGAGCTCAGCGATTATATCTGAGGCATAGGTTTCGCCCTTTGCTATAATGGAAAGTATGCAATACTCCAGTATTCCTTTCCGCATCTGGGTTTGTGTGTTTTCAACAATCATACTGCAAAGATATATGTTTTAGATTGTATTATGCAATACATAGTACTATATTTTTATTGCTTTGAAAAACAAAGTGTTAAAATTTTAACTTTTTTTAACTTTTTTAACATTTTATTTGTGTTTTTGATACGCTAACACTACTTTTATGATTAATTAACTATTAACTGATCTTATTATTAACAAACATGAAAAAACTTCTACTAGTAAGTTTGTGCTTTCTGATGTTATGCATTACACAGGTATTCGCACAAAACCGTACAGTTACTGGTACGGTTACGGCCAAAGATGACGGCCTACCCCTTCCGGGAGTGACAGTAAAACTCAAAGGGACTAACACAGGTGTTCAAACAGGGACCAATGGTAAGTTTACCATTAGTGTCCCTGCCGATGGTACGCTTGTGTTTTCGATCATAGGGTACGTCACACAATCGGTGCCGGTAAACGGAAAATCGGTGTTGACTGTGGTGCTCGATGTTCAGAGCCAAACTATCGGCGAGGTTGTGGTAACCGGTGCGCTGGGTATTAAAACTCAGGCAAAGCAGTTGGGTTATTCCACCGCAACGATTGACAGCAAATTGCTTACCGAAGGCAAGGTTACAGACGTATCTACTGGTTTGGAAGGTAAGGTTTCGGGCTTGCAGGTAAACCTGACCAGCAACGGCATCGATCCTTCAACCCGTATTGTACTTCGTGGCAACCGTTCTTTAACCGGTAACAACGAAGCATTGCTGGTTGTTGACGGCGTTCCGATCGAGGACATTAATGGCTACATTAATACGATCAACCCGGAAGACGTTGCCAACGTTACAGTGTTAAAGGGTGCGGTTGCGGCTTCTATTTATGGTTCTAAAGCGTCAAACGGTGTGTTGATCATTACAACCAAAAAAGGAACTAAAGGCAAGCCAACCATTTCCGTAAGCAACACGGTTTCCGTACAGGCAGTTTCTTACCTGCCCGATCTGCAAACTACGTTTGGCGGTTACGGCGGTGAAGGCGGCTCATTTGTTAACGCCAACGGAACGGTAAATGCAGTGCCTTACGAAAACGAAAGCTATGGCCCGGCATTTGACGGTCATAAAATCGAGATGGCTATTACACCCGCAGCTGGCGGAGGTTTTGATACGCTTTACACTAATTATGCAAACAGGCCAAACAACCGGCTTGATTTCTTCAATAAAGCATTGACCAACCAGTTTAACTTCGCTTATGACGTAGGCGACGACAACAGCTCGATTCACCTTGGTTTCCAGGATGTTGATGCGAATGGCGTTGTTCCGGATGACTGGGCGCGCAGGGATAACATAAGCGTACACGGTACCCGTACAATCGGCAAATTCAGCGTGGAGTACAACGCCACTTACAACCAAAATACGGTTAGTGAGCATGGTAATAGCTATGACCAGGTAGGTACCGGCCTTTTCACGGGTAATAACCTCTATTTCGAAGTGTTGAATACAGCTGCCGACATTCCATTGAGAGCTGCTACGCTTCAAAGTACAACTGGTCCGGTTCAGTATGACCCTACCAATCTTAATGGCCTTTACTCGAACGTGAACGCATATTATAATGCTTATGCCACTAACCCATACTGGACAGTGCAAAATTCGCGTGATAACAGAGTGACCTATACTTTCCAGACCAGCGTTAATTTAAGCTTTAAGATCACTCCTGATCTGGTGTTGTCAAACCGGATTGGTATGGACCAGAAGACCGAGCAGCTGAAATATACCAGGTCCGAAGTTAATTTTGCTGCCTGGGCGATTGCCGACCCGCAAAGCGCCGGTAACGTGCCGTCGAGCTTAAAATTTGTACCGCCTTCGGAATATGATGAAACATTTTTTGAGCAAAGGCTTAATAACGACCTGATATTGCAATACGATAAGAAGTTTGGCGATTTCACGGTTAAAGCGCTGGCTGGCTCAAACCTTGAGCAAAACTATCAAAGGGACATAAACCTGCAGGGCGCCGACCTTCAGTTTGCCGGTAACTATAATATCTCCAGCGACCTTGGTATCCCCGGGTATGGTGAATTTAGCTTTAAACAAAGGGAATACGCGTTTTACGAAGACGCCACCATAGGCTATAAAGGTTTCATCTACCTGCACGGAACCAACCGTGATGAGTGGAACTCGGTACTCGATCCGGCTCATGACCATTATGAATACCCCGGAGCTGACGTGTCGTTCATTTTCACCCAGGCTATCAATGCTTTAAAAGACAAAGACATTTTATCTTACGGTAAAATCTCCGGTGGTTTAACCCGCGTTGCAAACATTAACCTGGGCAGCGGCGCTAACCCCTACGGTGCTTACTCATTACAAAATCCATTTGTAGTGCCCGGCGGCTTCCCTTATGGTACGCTCGGTGGTTATGCGCAGTCAAACGTTTACCTGAACCCGCTGATCCAGCCGGAACAAACAACAGAATATGAGATCGGGACGGAGCTGGGCTTCTTAAAGGACCGTATCAATCTTAAATTTGATTACTATCACAGCGATTCAAGGAACCAGAGCTTAACCTCAGTTCTTTCCTCAGCGACCGGCTTTGCTGAAAAATATGAAAACGCTGGTTTGATAACTAATAGTGGCGAGGAACTTGACCTTAATGTTATCCCGCTTAAAACTAGTAATTTTAGCTGGCGAGTTGGTTTTAACTACAGTCATTATGGCAACCTTGTTAAGGCTTTAGCGCCTGGCCAGTCCCAATTGCTGCTGCCTGGTTCCGGAAGTATATACGCGGTAGTGGGCAAGCCTTACCCGGTTATCGAAGTGCAGGACTGGGTGCGCGATCCGGCGAGCGGAAAGATCATTGTTGACCCCGTTACAGGGCAGCCTACGGTAAACCCGAACCTGACTACTTACGGAACGGCTAACCCAACATACATTTACGGTATTACCAATACCTTTACTTATAAGTATCTAACGCTATCATTTGTGATCGATGCACGTGGCGGCAACGAAGTGTTTAACACTGTGGGTGGTACAGAGGCATTTACCGGTATATCCAGCCAGTCAGCCGAGAACGGCCGTCAGCGTTTTATATTCCCCAACTCGGTTTATTTAAATTCGTCAGGCCAGTATGTTAACAATACCAGCGTAGCGGTTGACAACGGTAACGGCGGTCAGCCCGGCTCGTTCTGGTCGAATGTTTACAGTTCGCCTGTTGGAAGCTTGTATGTTGACGATGCCGCCTTTGTGAAATTAAGGGAGGCCTCGCTATCTTTTGCCATACCCAATAAATTCCTTTCTGCGAATGCGCCGTTCATTAAAAGCGCTTCTATCGCAGTGGTGGGCCGCAACCTGATAATGTGGAGACCTGCTTCAAACACGTTTACTGACCCGGAGTTCAGCGATACGACAGGAAATGCGATTGGTACGACATCAACAAATCAAACACCTCCTACCAGGTATTACGGTGGTACATTAACAGTCGTTTTTTAAACATTTAGATTAGAGTCAAAATTTTAAAACAAGGATCATGAAAAAAATAACGATATTAATTTTTGCAATCGCCGTCTTAGGAGCGGGTTGTAAAAGATTTATAGATATCAACCAAAACGTCAACCAGCCGCTCTCGGTAACTCCGAACGTGGTGCTGTCCGCAGCGTTGACAGGTTCGGCTGGTAATCTTGCCGGGAACTTTTTAAACTCGGCGCGCTGGATGGGCTATTGGGCCCGAAGCGGCAACTACATTGCAGACGTGCCGACAGAAACTTACGTGATTAACGCCGGTTATGCCGATGGAGATTTCCAAAGCCTTTACGGTACATTAAGCCGTTATGCTTATATCGAAAAGGCTGCACAAGCAAGTAAATCCACCTTACCTTTTTATTTGGGCGTGGCTAAAACCATGAAAGCGCTGCATTTTTCAACTTTAGTTGATGGATTTGGCAATGTGCCTTATTCACAGGCTTTCCAGGTGAATACGAACAGCACCCCTGCTTATGACGATGCAGCTTCGATCTATTCAAGCCTGGTTTCGCAATTGGATAGCGCAATCACTTATTTTGAAGCAGCAAAAGCGTATTATTCAGCTTCGACGACAGTGTCCTCGGTATTGTCGACTGACGACAAATATGATGTGATGTTCGGGCGCGGCACCGGTGGCACAAGTTCCACTAATGCAGTGGCCCGCATGGTAAAATGGGAAGAATTTGCTAATACCATCAAATTGAAATTGCTGCTGCATGAGTCGGAACTTAGCAGCGTAAAATCGGGCATTGCTGCCGAACTGGCAAAAACTTCGTCATTTGGCTATCTGCCTGCCGGTACCAGCGCGGCTATTAACCCGGGATATAGTACTTCGGTATCACAGTTTAACCCGTATTGGGGAATATTTAACTCCGCCTCCGGCCAAAGCGTTAATTATGCTTTCTTCAGGTGTAACCAATATTCAGTAAACTATCTCAACAGTGTTGGTGATAATACGAGGTTAAACTTATTTTATGCTATTACCGGCGCCGCTGTGGTGGGCGCTTACGATGGCGACCCGCAGGCGCCAACGAACTCTATAACTGCCGGAATCGGCACTGAGAACGGGACAGGCGTTTTAAAGGGCTCAACCCAGGACCAGCCGATACTGATGGATTTTGAAAGTTTGTTTTTACAGGCTGAAGCAACTGCAAAAGGGTATATCACCGGTGGTGCAACCCCCGATGCGCTTGTAAAACAAGCAATTGAACAAAACTACATCTACCTGGGCGATAACGCAGCAGATGCCGATGCATATTATGCAGCCAATTCAACCAATCCTACCGTTAGCTACACGGCAAGCGTGGGTTCACCGGTTAGTTCCACTTCGGTAGATCCAACACCCGGTATGCAGGCAATCATGACCCAAAAATGGGCCGCGCTTAACGGCATCAACTGGTTTGAGGCATTTACTGAGAACCGCAGAACAGGATTTCCTTTAAAGGACGGAAAAACTTTTGGAGTTTCGCATGCACCAAACCCCATACTACACAATGGTGCCCCAACTATTCCGTATCGCTTCTTGTATCCGCAAAGTGAAATTAACTCTAACGGGAAGAACGTACCGGCCTTGCCGGCTGCGCAATACACGCCGATATTTTGGGATGTATTTGATAAATAACAACAGTAGTATTGTTTATGACTATTAAAAAAAACAAAATGAAAAGAAATTATCTTATAAAAAATATGGGTCGTATTTGCCTGGCAGCGGGTTTGCTGTTAACGACCTTGCTGAGTTCCTGCCTAAAGGATACCAGCCCGGGGTCCATAAATTTTGGGAATAGCCCCGCCCTTGTGGGATGGCAATATGCCGGATTTACACCGACACCTTATGTAGGATCGGTTTATGGGAAACCTAGCGATACGGTGTTGATGCAGGTAACCTTATCTGTTGCCAGCCTTACTTTGAGCAACCCTGTTACTTTAACAATTGCACCTGATCCATCTTATGTTGCATCGTACAATACTGCAAACGGTTTAACCGGTGCCGCTGCTTATTCGCAGTTAAACGCAGCCGACTACACCATGCCAGGTGGCGGCACGTTCATCATAAAACCAGGGCAGCAGATTGTGAATTTTGTTTTGCGCATAGCCGGGCAGAACGTTGATTTTACAAAACAGAATGCAATCGGATTGATTATCAGCAGCGCAAGCGGCGCGGTTGTGGCCACCAATTTAAACGAAGCGATAGTGCTGCTTAAACTGAAAAGTGTTTATGCAGGTACTTATGCAGTAAACTCGGGCGCTACTACGCGTTATTTTGGCGCAACAGTTGGCAGCGGGTTAAGGGACGTGTTTCCAATTGCTGAATCAACAATAAGTTACAACACGGTTAGTCCAAATTCGGTAAATGGCCAGGTGGGCTCCTCATCTTTCGGCCTTACCGGTTTAATTAACTTTAATGGCACAGTTGTAACTGTAACTGCCGACCCGGCAGGAACAGTGGGTTCAAACACCTTTAACTATGTTCAGGGTGATAGTAAGGGCGCGGCAAGTTCTTATGATCCGTCTACAAAAGTACTTATTGTGCATATCAGCTACTTAAACGGTGCTGGTGCATTAAGGGAAATTGATATGAACCTGACAGGCCCGCAATAACGGATAGTCAAGTTTTTAAAACAAAAAAGCCATGCTCAGCATGGCTTTTTTGTTTTAAAAACTTACTTGTTTTAATTATCAGTTTAAAATAATTACATTTACCTTGCCTCCGCATATTTGGTAATCAATTGGTGCAGCAGGAATTTACCTTTTAACTGCCGTTATTTTGTATGAAAAAAATTGGGATTGTTTTACCGTTAATTTTCGGCGTTTTATTTGCATCCGCACAGCAAGTTACGATAAGCGGTACGATAAGTAATGCTAAGGGACATACCTTGCATTTCGCTTTTGTCCGGGAATCACAATTGAATAACGGCGTTTATACCGATACTGCCGGAAACTTTACGCTGGCGGTAAACGCCAATTCAAAACTGCATATCAATTGCGCAGGGTATAATGACACTACGCTAACCATAGGGAACAGAACTGTTTTTTCGGTTGCTTTAAGCCTTGCATACGGGGTAATAGCCAAACCTGTCAGCAAGGGAACAGCGATCCATAACGATATTGTTGAAACTACCTTTAAGGACCAAACTAACTTCGGCCCCACTCCAATTTCAGGAGGCGAAGGTATTACTCCGTCCATGCAAAAAATAGGAATTGAACCAAATGCTACATACAGCTCCACTTTTAGCGCCGATATTGGGATGCCGGTTCGCCTTAAGACATTTACCGATCCGCAGGTTGACGCTGCCCAGGGCGCCATTTTCCCGGTTTTTACAGTGAAAGAGGAAACCAGGGGAAGCAGGTACTTGTTTACATCATGGGCGCACGGGATCGTAATCAATTCAAAGGATTCGCTGATACAGGCCGAATACTATTACTTCAATTATGATAAGATGGGCGGCTCACTGCTGTTGAGCCAAAATCAAAAAGCCGCTATTGAGGTGTACAGGGACATGGTAAAATCATTTACATTATACAGCGAAGACGGGGAGCCCTTTGTTTTTGAAAATGTACCGGAAATAGATAAAAACCATTACGTGGAAGTAGTTGAAAAGGGTGCTAAATATAAAATATACAAACGCATCAATACCACGTTTGTAAAGTCAGAGTATGAAACCAATGGGATAACTACTTCGGGCAACCAGTATGATGAATACGTTGATAAAGCCACCTATTTCGTTATCGGGAAAGAAGGTATTCCTCACCA
>DASRTD010000140.1:0-9622 GCA_035656115.1 Mucilaginibacter sp. | reverse complement strand
CTTATTTGTGGTAAGTTTGTTATATATATTTTAAAACTCTATTTCATACAGTACGAATATGGGCAGTGTTTCCTATGATTTTTTAGCAAATTCCATTTTATTCGATCAGAAGTCTATTGATAATAATTTTAATGACTTATCTGATGATCAATTACAGCTTATTTTACAGGAATACAGAAAGCATAGTTTAAATAATTATAATGTATCCATAGAAGAAATCACCAAGAATAAATCATCGCTTAAGGTTTTTTCTGAAATAGAAAAAATGCCATTTGAACTATTAAAACAAAGCGCACTTTATTTTGATCAGTTTGTCATCTATGACCCGCTTTTTAAGATAACGCATGAAAAAAGTAAGGCATCGAAAGCATTTGCGAAATTTTTAGGATTTGATCCGCCTGAAAGCATTGATAGAGAACAGCTTTCACAAATAGCAAATCATCTTAAGATGATTACACCTATGGTTGCCGGTGATTTTGTTAAAATTATACCTTTAAGTTATCATTTAGAACCACCTAAAGAGATTCCGATCACACTGCCTGTAAACTATTATGCAGACAGCCTTCCTCCCGAAATCATATCCTATTTCAGAGAAAGGGTTAAAGTTACCTCGACGATCGAAACTGAAAACGGATGGGACTTTTTGGATCATTTAGATTATACACCTGGATTATTTATCAATTTTAAAGGATTACATACCAATGGTGGATACACTTATAATTATGCATACCCTGAAATTGCAAAAATCGATGATAAGTATATTACCCGTTTAGAGATTGCCAAATATCCGATAAATAAAGAGGAATGGAATATTTGGGTTTTTCAATGTATAAACAGCGCTGCCAAATCTGCCTATAATAAAATCAATTTAGAGCTTATGGTTGCTAATGATTTAAATGCAACCTTTTTAACAGATAAAGATTTTATAGCAAATATCATTACTGAAAATCTCAATGCTAAGGAAACCGTTGAAACCGCTTCAGCCTCGCAATTTTTAAATATGGAATTACCGTTTATGGATCGCATAGACATATCAAAATTGATGGAAATCCGTCAGTTCGAGGCTGAAACATTTACCAATTTCCGTATCGAATTAGAACGGCAATGTAAAGAGTTAAGGTTGGTTTCTGACCCATATGAAATAAAATTGCGTCAAGAGAATATTATACATGATCTTGGTACAGTACAGGTCAATAAATTAAACAAGAAATTGACCAGCCTAAAAAATAAGGGGCTGTTAGAAGCTTCTATTCTTTTTGCAAGTTTATCTGGTTCTGTCCAAACGGGCGGGTGGAGTATTTTAACTGCTGCATACGCTGCATTATCGGGAATTAAGTCATATAGAGACTATAAAGATTCGATTAGGGAAAATCCTGCTTACTTTTTATGGAAGGTGTTAAAATAAATGATCACCTATTGTAACTATGGACGAAGCTATGTATTTAGAGCAGCTGGTCGTGTCGGATTGAAATTAAAAAGTCGCGCTCTTTATATTTAATTATACACCCAAACCCTGACAGATACTTTTCTTTCTTTAAAATTTGGAGGATAGAGAAGTAAAGTTTGCATTTGCCCGGCATTTAAACCGAGGTGATAATAAAACTATTGATAAAAATTCCGCATTTATCATGACATAAATTTGCTAAAATAAATAATTATGAAAATACAAGCTGATAATATTACCTTAGCTTACTAAACTTCAAAGGTCCAGGAGCTTTCCCGGCAAACTTTGCCAATTATAACTTATTATACTTCACAATTAATTGAAAAACTCAAGTAGTCATGTTTTAATTATCGCCAGCGGAGGTATTGATTCAACGGCATGTATCAATTATTATAAAAATCTAAATTTTAATATTGAGTTATTATTTTTTGATTTCGGTCAACTGGCGCGAAAACCTGAAAATAAAGCGGTGACAGCCGTTGCCAATTATTATAAGGCCAATTTGACAAAAGTAAAAATTACCGGTCAGCGGCCCTTTGGCGACGGATTAATTGTGGGCAGGAACGCTGCCTTTCTTTTTTTAGCGCTCATGAATTTTAAACAACCCTACGGGATCATCGCTACCGGTATCCATTATGGCACCGGCTACTTTGACTGTTCTGAAAAATTCCTGGCGGAAATACAAGCCATAATTGACCAGTATTCCGGTTCAACGGTCAAGGTAGAGGCCCCGTTCGTTAATTTTACAAAACCCGATATTGTCGACTATTGCCTGAAGGAAAAAGTGCCTTTAGCATTAACTTATAGCTGTGAACTTGGCCTGAAGCAACCTTGCGGAAAATGCGCGACCTGTAAAGATTTAATTGCAATTTATGATAGGAAGAAGTACCCTAATTAATCATCCGAGCGGTGTCGAGATCGAAACGCCGGTATTAGTTCCTTCTTTTTCAAGCAAGGGCTTTAGCTTTAATAAAAAAAATTTGTCGGAAGCGACGACTGCCCTAAAACTATCAAAAGAATTTCTCACTGAATGCCTTTTAGTTAGCGCCTATGACCTTTCGCATAAGCACATTCCTTATACAGAAGAGTATCTTTGTACCGAAATTACGTTCATTGACAGCGGCGGCTATGAAACCAGCGATATTTATGATATTTCGGCAACTGTGAAGTACAGCCATCCGATTAAAAAGTGGACGATAGATAAATATGAGGAGATTATCGGGCGGTGGCCAAAACACAAAGCGGGCATTATCGTGAGCTATGATCACGGAACGGAGAGACATTCCCTGGAGGACCAGATCACATCCGCAGAAGATATATTTAGGAAACACCCGGAATTTTTAAATGATTTTTTAATAAAGCCGGAATCCGATAAATCGCTTTTTGTCGATATTAATAAGATACTGCCAAATGTTAAGCTAATGGGTTCTTTCTCTATCATAGGGCTAACCGAAAAAGAATTGGGTAATTCCATCCTGCAACGGATGCAACATATCTATAAGGTCCGACAGGCGCTGGACCATGTTGAAAACAAAGCCCCGATCCATATTTTCGGCAGCCTGGACCCGGTCACTTCCATTTTGTATTTTTTAGCGGGCGCCGAAATATTTGATGGTTTGACCTGGCTGAAATATGCCTATTATCAGGGGGCGGCAATTTACCAGTCCAATTATGGGGCATTAAATAATGACCTGGGTATCAACATACGGGATGCGCGCGTAAAAAGTGAATCGATCGTAAAAAATATTTATTATCTTGATAAGATGAAATACATTATGAAAAACTTCGTCAATACGCAGGATTTTAAAGAGTTTGATGAGCTTGGCGAAGGCATGGGCGATTTCTTCAAAAAAGCGTACAAAAAATTTACTTCAAATTTATAGCATATGGGCGGATCTGGAGGCGGTGGCTTTTTTCATGAAACATCAAAGTCACCTCAAAACATTGCAAAGGAGATCAGGGAAAAAGAAAAAAACACCCTGAATGATTATTTTGATACCGAAGTGGCTAACCTCATCCGGGGAGTATTGGTTAGCGCAAATGACCGGGATACCAATGCTGTCCAAACGCATCTGGCAACCATTGAAGATGCTTTACACAAAGATGTCGACGGATTTATTGATCTGCGGTATGCCGGTTCTGTTTCCAAACACACCTATGTAGACGGCTTGAGCGATATTGACACGCTGGCGATCATTAATGAATGCCACTTGTCGAATTTAAGCCCGGATGCGGTCAAACAATACTTTTATGACAAATTGAAGGAAAGGCTGCCTAATTCGGATATCAAGATCGGCGACCTGGCGGTCACTGTTAAATTCTCATCGGGCTTCGAAATACAGGTTTTACCCGTACTAAAAGATGAAACAGGGATAAAAATCCCATCTTCCAGGCGGCCCAACGCCTGGTCGCATATTATCCAGCCGGAAAACTTTGCTAAAATCCTCCGGTATACTAACGCGAAAATGAGCGGCAAATTAGTGCCAGTGATTAAATTGGCCAAATCGATCATTTCCTCTTTTGGCGATGCACGTAAAATGGCGGGCTATCATGTAGAGGCGCTGGCCGTTGAAGTTTTCGCAAAATATGCAGGCCCTAAAAACCCGAAAGCCATGTTAAACCACTTTTTTAGCGAAGGGGCCAAATTGGTGTTAAACCCTGTCAAAGATAAAACAGGCCAGTCGATCCACGTAGACGACTACCTGGGCGCCCCCGGCAGCGTAAAGCGGAAAATGGTAGCCGATTCGCTGGCAACCGTTGCACGTAAAATGCAAAACGCGGATGGCAGCCGGGAAATCAGGAACTGGGAACAATTACTCAAATGAACCTGGAATGGATGAATTAAACAGGCAACGAAGGGTGATTGATATGATGATCACCGCGCACGCTGTTTTGAAAGACAGATATAACGCAGCGGCCTCTTTTTTTGAGGTTTCGTTGCTTATTTGTTCTGTTATCTTAAACACGCTGATCTTTGTCGATGCAAAATTCGTACAAAAGTTTACCGGGCTAACCGAAGACCAGCAAAAACTGATCATTGGCTTATCCTGTTTAATCGTATTTATCATTTCTATCGTCATGCTGCAAGTCTCCTGGCGTGAGAAAGGCAGTAGCCATGCTAACGCTGCACAACAATTATTTGCTTTAAAACAGGAAGCCAGGGACATTGGCGCGCTCCCGGATGATCCCGGAAAGCAATTGATAATTAATGAGTTTACCAAAAAATACGGGCAGATCACTAATATGTTGATCAAGATCCCCGACAAACAATTTAACGCATTAAAACTTGTACATGCAAGGAAGGTCGAACTCAGTAAAATGATCGACAAATATCCTGGAAGCAGGTTATGGATATTAAAAATTCGTTTATTCTTAACTTCCTTTAAAGAAAAAACCCAAAAATAAATCCTATGGCATCGCCCGAAAAACTTGCGCATGGTTATTTCTTCGCGAAAAACTATATCATCAAAAAGGGATATGGTCATGAGATCGACTGGCAGGATGACATAGCTTATGCTCAGTTAACGGAACAAAAATTCCTGGAGGAATTTGCCTGGGTCGTTATTGCAAGCGGAATGAACGATAAGGTCGTCAGGAAAATATTCCCACAAATTAAACAGGTCATGTTTAATTTTAAATCCGGCCGCCTTATCAGTCGCCATAAGGCTAAATGCCTGGAAAGAGCGCTGCTGATATTGAATCACCCCGGTAAGCTTAAGGCTGTTTTAACGGTCTGTAACTATATAGAAACGAATTCTTTTGAGTTTCTAAAGCGTCAGATAAGGGAGAAGGGCGTTGATTTTATTCAAACCTTTCCCTATATGGGTAAAGCTACCTCGTTTCACCTCGCCAAAAACCTGGGCTTGGATGTCGCCAAGCCGGACCGGCATTTACTGCGCATATCTGAAATAGCCGGGTATCTGGATGTTAACCGCTTTTGCCAAGACCTTTCACTGCAAATCAACGAAAAGGTTTCGCTGATCGACCTGGTCCTATGGCGATACGCGACCTTAGACAAAAACTACATGAAAAACATGACCTGGTTTATAAATAAATAAACTTTTTAATGATTATAGGCTTTTTGAATTTTAATCCACTTTATATCTCCAATGTTGCTTTTCTTAACGACCATCTAAATTCAATTACTAATTTGTTATTACAATATATTTTGGTCTTACCCCCGGAATTGGATGATTTATCATAATCTACAGTCTAATAGCCTTTTGCTATTCTTCAAGTTTATCTTGGACTTTTTTAAAAATATTTTCTGCTGTAGCAGCTAAGTCTTTCAAATCTTGTAAAAAATGGTTCGAGAATTCCGGTTCATCGGTCACTTTAAGATATGCGAACAAATAACCTCTAATTCTCTCCCCGCCAGTGGTGGCTTTGCCTAACTATGTGTTTCTACTTTAAACCTTTGGGCAAATCGTTTGCCTATGACACCAACAGAAAAGGAAACCCGAAGCATAACACCGGAAATGGTCATTGCCCATTTTGAAAAAACCGGTAAAAAACTGACGATTAAAGAAGCGGAAAAGTATTTGAATTTGCTGTATTTTTTAGCTAAATTGGTGGTAAAACAGCAGCTTTTGTGATGAAGATAGCAGATTTATATATCCGTGTAAGTACGGATGAACAGGCGGACAAAGGTTACTCTCAGCGTAGCCAGGAAGAAGTATTAAAAAGGTATTGTGAGCAAAATCATATCTCCGTTAGGAAAGTGATTTTTGAAGATCATTCCGCTAAAACTTTCATACGCCCTGAGTGGCAAAAACTATTGATCAATTTTAAACAGTATAAGCGCCAAATCAACCTTATTCTATTTACAAAATGGGATAGGTTCAGCAGAAATGCGCCTGATGCTTACCAAATGATCAATATGCTACGGTCATTGGGTATCGAGCCGCAGGCCATTGAGCAGCCGCTCGATATGTCAGTTCCTGAAAACAAGATGATGCTGGCGATATACCTAACGGCGCCGGAGATAGAAAATGACCGACGGGCTTTAAACACGTTTTTTGGTATGAGAAGAGCGCGTAAGGAAGGCCGGTGGACTTCACTGGCTCCGGTCGGCTATATCAACCGAACCGCTCCGGATGGTAAAAAATATATCGAACCCGATGACAGGCAGGCACAATTAATGACCTGGGCGTTCAATGAGATTGCACAAGAGAAATATTCTACCCAACAAATTTTTAAAAAAGCCCAAAACCTGGGTTTAAAGTGCAATAAAAACCGCTTCCTTGTAGCAATCAGAAACCCTGTCTATTGTGGCAAAATTTTTATAGAACAATATAGGGATGAATCAAGCCACTTGGTAAAGGGCCAACATCAACCACTAATCTCCGAAACTTTGTGGTATGACATACAGGATATTTTAGATGGTAAAAAACGGGTAGCCAAAACAACGATCATGTCACCAAAGATGTTTCCATTAAAAGGATTCCTGTTTTGTTCCCGTTGTAACAGGATGTTATGTACCAGTGCGTCAAAGGGCCGTAAGGATTACTATAATTATTATCATTGTTCATCAGCCTGCGGCTACCGTAAAAAGGCAGAGGTGATTAATGAAAGCTTTGTTGGTGAATTGCAGGTATATGTTCTTAACGGTGAATCAGCAGAATTTTTTAAGACGGCTGTCATGGATGCCTATATTGATGCGACTAAAGGGGATACGCTAAACAGGACTAATTATATTGTGGAGATCACGGAATTAGATAATCGCATCACTAAAGCCAGGGAATTGCTTTTGACTGGTGACATTGATGGTTCGGACTATAGGACAATTAAATCAGACAGTGAGCAAAAAATAGCAGTTTTAGAAGCCAAGCTGGCGGAGGTGCCTATCAGCATGGTCAATCCGGCAGAGGTTGCAGGGTTACTGGACAAAGCTATAAAAAAATTAACGCAGCTTGATGTAATCTACTGTAAATCAGACACTGATCTTCAAAGAGATATTATTGGTTCGATGTACCCCGAAAAATTCACTTTTGAAAGCTTGCAACATCGAACCGCTAATGTTGACTATGTGTTCCAACTTATCTATCAGATTAACAATGAGTTATGGGAGAAAAAAAGAGGGGCAAGCGACCGTAAAACGTGCTTGCCCACTCTGGCTCCTGAGGCTGGGCTCGAACCAGCGACCCTCTGATTAACAGTCATATTTTACACATTATTGGTATTTTGCAATTCATTGTTATGTATTGATAATCAACATTTTATGTATTTTTCAATATTGGGTAATTTGTGATATTTTGCGATTCGTTGTCCATTTTTCTGCAAATTTTCTGCAAATAATTCAATCATTTTTCTTATATTTGTATTAGTAAATATCACTATAAATCAGCATTTTATCTCATTTATTGCGATGCTTATATTTTGTTTGTTTCTGCAAATTTATACATTTAATTATTAAAATCATGAAAGCAGAGGTTTCTTTATATCTGGACACAAGGCGGGCATTGAAAGATGGCAATTACCCTTTAAAACTACACGTTTATTTTACCGCAAAAATGGAACGGTGGTATAAAACTGATTACAAATTGAGCAATGAACAGTTTGAACAATCTTATTTGGCTGCCAAGCCAAGAGGAGAACTTAAGGAACTTAAAATTGAGTTGGATGCTATTATACAAAAAGCGGCAGAACTGGCTAAGGATTTAGGTGATAGCTTTACTTTTGAAAAATTTGAACGCAAGATGTTCCGTACCAAAGCAAGCGCCAATAATGTTATTGACCATTTTGCTGCTTATGTAAAGGTACTGGACAAAAATGAGCAGATCGGCACAGCTTCCAGTTACAATTGCAGCATTAATTCTATTACGGCTTATTTGAGTGAGGGTAAAAAAAATCCGGTTACGTATATTCCTTTTACCGCACTTTCAGCCGAAGTTTTAAATAAATATGAACAATGGATGATTTCCAAAAATAGTTCTAAAACAACAGTTGGCATTTATATGCGTAATTTAAGGGCGATCTTTAATAAAGCAATTGCAGCCGGGGACATTTCCCCTGAACTATATCCCTTTAAAACCTATAAAATCCCTAACGGTAAAAATGTAAAAAAGGCGTTGGAAACACCTGATCTTAACGCTTTGTATATTGCAGATGCCACAGATAGCTTTATGCTAAAGGCCAGGGATTTCTGGTTTTTCAGTTACCAGTGCAACGGAATGAATTTCAGGGATATTGCTGAATTAAGGTTTAAAGATATTCATGACACCTATTTTTCATTTTTAAGGCACAAGACGAAAAATACTACAAAGGAAGACCCGACACCTATTGTTGTTCCCTTGACCAGCTATATTAAAGATTTTATTAAAAAGTATGCCAACGAAAAAGGTAAGTCTAATGATTACTTGTTTCCCATATTCCATACAGGCATGTCAGCAAAAGAGCGGCATCGAGTCAACCAAAATTTTATCCGGTTTGTAAACCAGCACATGCAAAAATTGGTCGATCAGTTAGGCTTATCATTTAAATTAGGCACGATGGTAGCCCGCCATTCATTCACTACACAGGCAACCCGTACAATGGGTCTGGAATTTGCACAGGAAGCTTTGGGGCATACAACCATGAATACAACACAGAACTACTGGAAAGGCTTTGAAAATGATGCTAAAAAGAGCATGGCAGAAAAGCTTATGGAATTTACAGTAGCAAAACCAACAGTAATTCAAGAGGCCGTTTGAAACGACCTCTTATCAATACCAACCTACTTGCGGCATATCGAAAACAAACAGGGAAGGACGGTTTTGACCCGCTATGCAATACGCCATGCAAGTCAAGAACACACCATTCCATTTTCACCATGTAAGCAACCAAAAGCGGGAGCCGGGTAAATAGTCAAGGCCGGGCCACCGCTAAAAAACAAAACAAAATGGCCCGCTTTGCATGGCCTTTACTTTTTACCCGGCGGTGGCTATCTTCGCGGTACTGGTGAATATGGGATTTGGGAATTTTTACTACACCCAGTTTATCGTACCATCCATAAGAACTCAAAACTCAAACCCCTCAACAAAAAAATCATACTTTGTATAGGAAAGCGGGAAAGTTGGCTTTTGACATTCAAAGTCAATATCCGACTCATTATAATCTTCTGCTATTTCATTAGAATTTAGCACCTTTAAATGATCTTAAAAATGGCCAGAATAGAATTTGCAACTATCTCACAATTAG
>DASRTD010000139.1:0-11295 GCA_035656115.1 Mucilaginibacter sp. | reverse complement strand
TCAAGCGGCCCGGGTTTAAGCTGGATGGCGCCGCGATAATGTACTCATCGATCCTGTCGGCCAGTTCTTCGGCTATTACCGTGGCATAGTGCGAACCCATGGAGTAGCCGATAACGGAAAAGCGATCGATGCCTTCAAATTTGTTGAATTCGTCAACCAAAGCCACGAGCTCTTTTTTGGTAATGCCTTTTTGGATAGTTGCAAGACTTTGGTCGTTCAGTTTAGTTTCTTTATGGAAAAATAAGTCGAAACCATAAAAGGTATATTTTGAGCCCAACGACCCTTCCAAAAGTTTAAACTGTTTGCCGTGCATGCCATACCCGTGAAAACAAAGCATGGCCTTAGGCCCGGCGCCAAATTTGTAGTAGTGCAGGTTTGCGAACTCATTTTCAAAGTAATGCTGGGTCATAATTGGGTTATAGCGCGGCGTCGACTAAAGCAATGGCCCAAACATAGTCACCATCGTGCGAAATGGTTAAGCTTATTTTGAAGTCAGAGGTATTGTTATGAAGTAAAACCTGCGGCTCACCGGCATTTTTTTTGCGGATGATCTCGATTTTTTTCCATCCAAGCGTGGCATCCTCCAATTGTTTTAGTGCTTTGTAAACGGCCTCTTTTGCAGCCCAGGTAGAGGCATAACGCAATAACGAATCGCTAAACTGTTCGCAATAAGCTATTTCGTCGGGGGAATAGGCCTTATTTTTAAAGAGTTCGGTAAAAGAAAGGTCAAAATTCGGGAGAAACACCAGGTCGTTACCGATGGCAAACTTTTTCCCGGCAGTGATCAATTCAACCGATTTTTCAATTTGATTCTCCATCCACACCCAATCCCATAATATTAAAGCCACCGTCGACATAATGAATATTGCCTGTTACCTTTTTTGAAAGGTCGGAAAAATAATATAAAGCAGCATCGCCGACATCAGCAGCATCAATATTGCCCAATGGTGCGGTGAATTTACCCATCTTGCGCAGCCTGCGCACGCCGAAAATGCCCCCTGAAGATGTTGTCATTACCAAACCGGCTGAAATAGCGTTTACACGAACGCCTTTGTCCCTGAAATGGCTCGCCAGATAGATCATTATATTTTCAAGTGCTGCTTTATTGATGGCCATGCCGGCATAACCGGGAAAAACGCGCTGTGAAGCATTGTAAGTAAGCGTTAATACGGAAGAGTTCGGTGCAAAATAAGGCGCAGCCACGCGGCAAATCCGCAGTAAAGAATAAGCACTGATATTGAACGAATCCATCAAATCCTCAAATGGGATATCCAGGTAGGAGGGCGGAGGCTCGTTGCTGCCCGGCAGGGTGTAGCACATTACGCTTTGGGTGCCAAAAGCTACGGCATGTAAAATATAATCGATTGGCCCGGCTTTTTGGTTTACCAATTGAATAAAAGATGTTATTTGCGTTTCATCCCGTACGTCTACTTCAGCCGACAAGGCATCATCCATGCCGTTTTGCTCCATCAGGAATAGTACCTCATTCTTTGTATCACTTACATAACTCAAAGCTACCGTGCACCCAGAACGATGCAGTTTTATGGCTATTGCCCATGCAATCGATGCCTCATTTCTAACACCGAAGATCGCTGCAACTTTATTTGAATTGTTTATCATGATATATCACGCGCGAGCATCAACGCACTGTTAGTTCCGCCGAAACCGTAGTTCAGGCAGGCAACACGATTAATTTCTTTTGAAAATGCTTTTTGGGGTAACAGGTCACGGTAGTCAACCAACGGTTTTTTTGGGCCTGACCACGTGTCTGCTTTTTGAAAGTTTTCCAAATCAGGGTTGAGTGTGTTCGAGTTTAAACACGGTAAAACCATTTGCTTATCCAGCATCAGCAGCGCCGCGATAAATTCCACCGAGCCTGCGCCACCAAGCATATGCCCGAACTGCGATTTTGGAGCGCACATATGGAAGCCTGTTTCGCCAAGTGTATCTACCACGCTCAGGAGCTCGACAGAATCGCCAACCGGGGTTGATGTTCCATGCATTTTAACCACATCAGGTCTTAGGCCCTTGTCGCCCAATAACCCCCGCCACATTCTTTGCTGACCGCCGAATGACGGGTAAAACATATCGCCATCACCGTCTGAGTTATTGAAATACTCCTCAATTACACCCAGTACGTTAGCACCGCGGGCTTTCGCCATCTCATAATCCTCAAGGGCAACTATGCCGGCGCCAAACGAGCAAACAAAACCATTCCGCTGCATGTCAAACGGCCTTGAGCTTTCTTCCGGGCTGAAGCCTTTACTTAAAATCATCATCCCGTCAAAGCCGATAAAGGTTTCAAGCGATGTACTTTCAAGGCCACCCGCTATAACGCGGTCCTGCATGCCATATTTGATCAGCCTGTAGGCATAGCCGATATTACCGAGCCCTGTTGCACAAGCAGAGCCTATGGCTTCACAAACCCCCTTGCTCTTAATCAGGCACGAAATGTTTGCAGCATCGCGGTAAAACATGGTGCGGTCAACCGTATGGGAGCCGGCGACTCGCGCTTTCACTCCATTCACGAAGAAGCATTGCCAGGCTATCCGAAGGATAACATTTCCGGCACCACCTGAACCGACAACCACACCTGTTTGTTCCGATTCGGTCTCCTGTTTGGTCCAGCCGGCCATTTTAATGCAGTCCAGCGCTCCCAGCATTCCCCATATACTGCCCATGTCTGCGGTTGCCAGATTAGCATCGGGGATACGCCCCAGTTTGTCTATATAAGTTTCCGGATAAGCCTCGGTGATTGGCGCCAGAACGGCTTCCAGGTCCATTTCTTCTTCGGTAATATAGCCAGAGACGGTTGAGCGGATTTGTTTTCTATGCTCGTGCGCTTTTGGCCATTCACGGATGAGGCTTTGGTTCGAAAATAATTTTTCACCAAATTCGTCAACACTTTTACAAGTGGGGAAAGCCCCACCCATACCTACTACCGCAACTTTTCGTCCGCCTGCCTGCATAGATTACTCTTCTTCGCCTCTCTTTTTAACCATAATAATCAGGTCAATCACATCTTTTACTTTCGAACCCATATGGTCGATGTCATCATCCTCAAATTCAATCCCGAATTTATGTTCCACTTTGGCAGCAATATTAATCAGCTCAGTTGACGGCGTACTTAAGTCGGTCAGGAAATCAGTTTCTTCAGTTACCCCTTCCAGCCGGGCCGGGTCAATCGTTCTAACGGTTCTCAAAACCTCCAGTATACCATCAAGTATTTCTTGCCTTTCATTTTCCATGTGTTATTCGCTCTTTTTAAATAGTTCAATTAATATTGCTCTGCCCGTAATATCAAACAATTCGGCCACCAGTTTAAAATCTGTGCTAATATCATATTTTAATAGCTGCTCATCGGTAAAATCTTTAAAATATTCGTCCAGGTTCAGCCCTGCCGGTACTTTATATATCCTGCCGTCGCATACCATTTGCCGCCATTTGTAGAATTTGATATTACCTATGCAAATAAAAGTATCACCCTTTTCGAGATAATAATGGAAATTGACATTGCCTATGCTTATAAATGCGGGGATAAACTTGTCCTTTAGCTGTTCGGGGGTGCAGTTTTGTTTACGACATTCCAAAAATGTTGCGCACGATACAATGGTGGCCTGTGCAAAAGCCTCTACCTGGTCCACCCCTCTGAATATTCCGAAGTGATCTTCAACATCTTTTTCGGTTGGTGTGTAGCTTGCCACGATCCCCTTATCAGGAGAGTGCCAATGATAAGAATTGACCAATCGTTTGGTGGGGCCATGAAGCAAAATCTTAGCGGGTGCTACTCCGGTAAGATCGCGTTCATGCACGGTCTTTAAAAAAGATAATCTTTCTTCGTCCGGCGCGCCCTCAGCTAAGTATAACTTTCGTTGTTCTTCAGTCATATTAAACCACCATTGATGTGGATATTTGTGCCATTAATGTAGGACGCTTTGTCGGAAAGCAGAAATGCAACTGTTTCAGCAACATCATCAGCGTTTCCAAATCGTTTTGCTGGTATCATAGCCAGGTACTTTTCTTTTAATTTTTCAGGGATGCCGGCTGTCATGTCGGTTTCAATGAACCCCGGCGAAATGGTAAGTACGCGAATGTGGTGACTTTCGTTCAATGCAGCTGCTTCCTGCGCCAGCGAGCGGGACAACGCTGTTAAACCGGCTTTGGTTGCCGCATAAACTGACTGGAACGCATTCCCGGTTTCGCCAACGACGGAACTTATGTTAATGATCACGCCGCGCTGGAGCAGCCCAAATATTTTCAATGCGGTTTTGCAAATCATTATCGGCGCCCTAAGGTTAACGTTCAGCATAGCGTCAATTTCGCGTTCAGGCTGAAAATTCAGCGGTTTATCATAGGTAAGTCCGGCATTATTGATCACAGCGTATAATGATTGCCCATAGTCCTTTTTTAGTTGTTTGCAAAAACCCATCACCTGCCCTTCGTCGGTAAAGTCAGCGCACAATATATGGCTGCCGGGAATTATTTCCCTGAAACTATCGGGCTTTGACGCGTGCAGAATAAGTTCATAATCAACCGACAACTTCTTTGAAATTGCCAGGCCCAATCCTTTGCTGGCGCCGGTGATCAGTATTTTTTTTTTCTCCATTGAGATAATAAGCGGGCGAAATAAGCAGGCTGCAATTTAATAAAATTAACAATCATCATTCATCTTTAATTTATAATGCAAATAAGCCCCAACGGTGAAATATCAATTATTTTAATATTTAATGCCAAATGGAATGCGTTAATTTAAATTATTACCGATGGTTAACAATAAACAGAAAATTTATATTAGATTTAATTCGTGAAGTACCTTTCGTTGTAATTTATATATCTTCAGATTAATTAAGCCTTTTGCGTTATTTCTTGTTATTGGTGTAAATCAGGCGAATCGAGATAGACGAATAGTAAACGATACCCTTTTTAATTTGATTAATTTCTGGTTAAACTCTTTGAAGACATGCCCGATTTTATTTTTAATCCTTATCTTTTTTTAAGGACACCCGCCTTAAGTTTTGGGGATTATAAAAGCGCCGAATTAAGTGAGGCTATTAAAACGCCTTTTTTTCAGTCGGCAATTTTCTTTGCAAGCGAAAGTCTTTACGCGGAATTATCGATCAATGATTTCGATTTTGACAGGCTTGGTGAAAAAGTAAAATGCAGCTTGCTGAAATATTTCAATAGGATGTGTTACCGGCCCACGCCATTTGGTATGTTTTCGGCGTTCAGCTCGCTAAGTTGGGGCGCTGCCGTGCAATCTGCCGAATGCATTTTGGATGATAGAGGCGAAGTATATGTAAATCCTGATTTTCAGTTCACGGCGGAGTTAGCCCGGAGAATGGAGAAATCCGGCGAATTTCGGAACGTGAAATACTTTCCAAATCGCACCATCTATGGGATGAAGCGCGAGAAGCGGTACCTTACCGAACGTTTTGATCATAAAAAAAAGAAAACCGAGTTTTTTATAAACTCCTTCGAAACTAACAGGGTTTTAAACGGACTTCTCAGTTTTTGCCGGCAAGGTAGAACTAAGGCGGAAATGATTTTGTGGCTGAATGAATTTGTTGATGATGCAGACGATGCGAAATTGTATTTAGACGATCTTGTCCGTGAGGGTTTGCTCGTCACTGAGCTATATCCCAATATGACTGGTGAGAAATATTTTGACCGGTTGGTCGCTATCGCCGCTGGGTATACCGGAACCAGTGAGCTGGCCCGTGAGGTGCTCGACTATAGAAATCTGGTTTCAGAAATTCTTCCCAACGATGGACTGAGGATTAACGATCTGGCTGATAATATTTTGTATGCGCAATTGAAAAATAAATTTAAATCATTGTTTTACGTCAGCTATGAAAAGAAAATTTCCTCGCCGTTGCCTGCGCTACACCAGGAAACAATCAGGGATGGACTGAGGTGTTTGACGAAAATTGCGCCCGAAACCAGCACTCGCTCATTAAATTCTTTTATCGGTCGTTTCCGATCGCGCTTCGAAGACCAGGAGGTACCGCTTTTATATGCTCTGGACCGAGAGGCTGGCGTGGGGTATGATGGTCTGGAGGCCAATTTAATAACGAGCGAGTTGCTCGACGGGATACAACTCGATTTGCAGTTGAATACCCTTAATTTTAGCTGGACGCCTGTTCATGAATTCTTTTTGTCGAAGCTTGTAGCCATCAATGCCAACGAACCGATTTTTATTAGCGATGAAGAACTGGAAAAACTACAGAATAATACGGACCAAAAAATGCCGCCAAGTTTTTCGGTAATTTTCAGGTTGCACGGCGATAAAATTTGGATAGAGCAGGCGGGCGGTTGTACTGCAACATCGTTATTGGGAAGGTTCAGCCTGTTTAGCGAAGATGTTTTAAATGCCGCTAAAAATATAGCGGCGACCGAGGAGCAATCAAATAATGATGTGATTTTTGCTGAGATATCGTGTTTTAACGATGAACACGCGGCCAACATTAACGTTAATGCAGGTATCAGGGCGTTTGAAATCCCTATTGGCGCACACTCAACCTACCCCGGCGAAAATATAATCAGTCTTTCCGATCTGGTTGTCTCGGTGGAAGGCGATCATATCAGGCTCAGGTCAAAAAAGCTCAATAAAATCGTGATCCCGCGATTGAGTTCCGCCTACAATTACAGCCGCAGCGAGTTGACTGTTTTTAGGTTTTTGTGCGACCTGCAATACCAGGGGCTTAAGTTCAACTATAATTTTGATTTGCGGTTATTACTGCCGGGCTTGAGCTACTATCCGCGTGTGGAATATAAAAAATGTATACTTTACCCTGCGACCTGGATACTGCACGATGCTGAAATTACAGAAATGAGCGCTGGTTTTGATAGGAAAAGTAAATTCTGCAATGTCAGTAAAAAAATTGGCCTGAAGAGGCAGTTTGCCCTTACCGAAGGCGACAATCAGTTAATATTCGACCAGGACGATACGGCATCGGTCGACCTTTTTTTGACCCTGATAAAAGGTAAAACATTAGTGGTATTGACTGAAGTTTACGTTGACCAGCCTTCGCCGGTGGTCGACCAGGCTGGGAAGGGATATGTCGGGCAGTTTATCGCCTCGGTTTTCACATCGTCTGCAACCTATCCATACAAAACTTTGGCACAAACAAGCCGGCATAAAAACAAAGTCAAACGTATTTACCTGCCGGGTGATGAATGGCTTTATTTTAAATTATACTGCCACTCTTCAGCATCAAATGGTATTTTGATCAGAGACATCCAAAAAATAACAAAACAGCTAAACAAACAAGGCATATTGATTAGTTGGTTTTTTATACGTTACGCAGATCCGGACCACCATTTAAGAATAAGGGTAAAAATTAATCCGGACGACGGTGCCAGGGTTGTGCTCTATTTCGAAAAAAAAATGCGCAGTTTGGTTGAACGGGGAAGCATCAGCAATTTATTGCTTGATACGTATAAAAGAGAGATAGAAAGATATGGGGAAGGCACAATTGACTACGCCGAGCTTGTTTTTAATGCGAGCAGCGAGTTAATACTTAACTACCTGAAAAGCTTGAGGAGCCGGCAAACAGACTTTTCCGAATTTCATTTCGCGGTCATATCTGTCGACGCCTTATTGGAAATCTTCTTTCCGGAAAATGCCGGCAGGCTTGGCCTTGTTAAACTAATGCACGAAGGGATGAAACGTGAGTTCGACGATAGCAAGCAGGTGAAGTTTCAATTGGACAATAAATACCGTGAATACGCCGGATTTTTCAACAGTATTTACCGAAGCAAGCCGGCCATTGTTAAACTTGCCGGGAAAAAACAATTTGGGAAATATATAAGTGCCCTCCAATTGCTCAAATCAGCAGCCTGCGACTGCCCGGAGGCTACGACGATGAAACTTGCCGGCGACCTGATTCACATGCATTTGAACAGGCTGTTTAGCGATAAGCAGCGCAACCACGAGTACATTATTTATTATCTGCTTTACAAATATTACACTTCTGCCGAGGCCCGCCGCGGAAAAGAATTGCTATCTTTTTCGCCCGCTTTTAAGCGTTTTGGCGTGCACGAGGTCGAAAAAGTTGTCTTTAAATAGGCGTCCAATCGGTAGCTGTAAGTTTTGACCGATAAAAACCTCGTTGCTGTCAACGTATTTTATTTTGTCGATATTGACAATAAAAGACTTATGTATCCGTGGGAATCTTGAGGGAGGTATGGATTTTTCAATTTCCTGGATGGATAAATAGGTGATGTATTTGTTGTCGGCAGTATAAATCATCACATAATTTTTTAAGCCTTCGATATACAGTATGTCCGAATAGCGCAGTTGAACTACCTTGCCTTTGGTGCCCGGATTTATAAAAAAGTGCTCTTCCTCTCCCGGGTGTTCCGCAGCCTTTTGTGATTTAATAAGGTTTTGAACTTTTGTGACCGACTTTGTAAATCTTTCGAACGAGATCGGCTTCAGCAGGAAATCGGAGCCATTTTTTTCAAATGCCTGCACCGCGTAATTGGGAAACGCCGTCGTAAAAATGATCGACGAATGTGACGAAATAATATCAGCGACATCCAGCCCCGAAAGTTCAGGCATATCAACATCTAAAAATACGATGTCTATACCGGCACCCGAATTGATGATGTGATCGACGGCTTTAACAGGATTGATATTTGTGCCGACAAGGCTGAGCCCCGGGTACCGGTCAACGTATCCGACCAGGGTATCGATTGCATGTTCTTCATCGTCAATAATATAACAGGTATTCATATCGTTTTAAAGCCTAATGATGAGCTCAGACCTGTAAAATTGCTCATTTTCTTCGATTTTTAACTCATAATCATGATACATTTTCAAACGCTCCGTAATATTCTTTATACCTATGCCATGGCTTTTTTCTCTAACATTCTTCTTTTTGATATTTTCGGTCACAAATAGCAGCTCGTTACTGTCAATATTTACTTTGATTTTTGTGGGGTTAGTTTCGTTCAACAGGTCGCCATACTTAAATAAATTTTCTACAAGCGTAATAAGAACCAGCGGGATTATCCTCAGCTCGCCCGGCTCTCCTGTAAGCGAATAGTCAATGCATAGCCGCTGGCTGAACCTTGCCTGGTTAAGTTTAATAAAATTAGCTACATGTTCAATCTCATCCTCCAATCTTACTTTACCATCTTCAGCGGCGTTTGTGAGGGCATAACGCATTATTTCAGACAGGGTCATCACACTATCGGCAACTTTATCGCTAAACTTTGAGACAGAGTTGTAAAGGAAATTTAAGGTGTTTAACAGGAAATGCGGATTGATCTGCGATTTTAGATAAGCATTTTCGGCGGTCAGCAGGGTTTTTTCCAGCTCCTCGTGTTCGAGTTGATTTTGCAAACGGGAGAGATCGAGATCGTCTATTTTTTTTCGATTCCGAAGCACATTTAAAGCGAACCAGTAGCCCGTACTTAACCCTAATATAAAAAACAGCCTGACGACAGCGAAGGCTATGAATAAACTGTGTTTAACCAATATAGGCGCCGGCGGAAGATGGATGAACACAAAAAGATAAAATATAAAGTATTTGGTAAGGATGTAGACCACAAATTCGGCCAAGATCAATAAACTCAACCGGGAATACAAAAACTTAGTTCCTTTATAAGCGCGTGGAACGACGATATGTGCATGAATGTAAAAAAAAATAATATCGACCAGGTAGTAGGCAAAAATGGCCCAGAAATTAGGAAATCTTCCCCATTGGCTAAATGCGATCGCCCGTTCATAAAAAATAAAAATAGCCCATGCTATCACATGCATTTTTAGTTTTTCGAGCGTTATTGATCTCATTAGTTTTTAGCTAAAAAATACTATTAAAAGGGTGCTGTGGTCTGCCTTTAAAAGATATTTTACTTTGTTCGGCATTACTTTTATAACGCATTATTTCTCTGCGGGGATATCTAAAACTCCAATACAGATTTGTAAACATCCTCGTCGTCCTCTATCTCTAATTTGTATTGATGATAGGCCGCAAGGCGATTTTCAAGATTTCGTATACCAATACCGTGGCTTTCCGCATTGCTTGCTCTTCTTTTCTTGTTTTCGGTAGTGAAGGATACGCGGTCGCCGTGAATGGTTAAAATAATATTTGCAGGGGTTTCAGCATTAAACAAGTCCCCATATTTGAACATATTTTCGACCAATGTCATCAACGCTAAAGGGATAATTCTATGGTTCTCAACATCTCCGTAAACATAAAAATTTAACGCCAGCTTGTGCCCGAACCTGTCCTGGTTTAGTTTGATAAAGTTTTTAATATTTTCAATTTCCGCTTCCAGCGGCACCTTCCCATCCGCCTCAACCTCTGAGAGCGCGTAATGCATGATCTCGGACAAAGACATAAAACTGTCAGCGATTTTGACGCTGAACTTTGAGACAGAATTGTAAAGAAAATTTAGGGTATTAAATAAAAAATGGGGATTTACCTGCGATTTAAGGAACGCATTTTCCGCGCTGATGATAGCAGCCTCAAGTTTACGCTTGTCAATCCGATCTTTTAATTGTGCATTTTCCAGCTCCGCTACTATCTTCCTGTTTTGTAAGGTATTTAATGCCAGCCAGTAAGCTGTGCTGAACGCTATGAAATACAATGTCCTTATACTGGATAACGTAATAAAGGCCGTGTGTGTAGTAAAGGGTGGATTTATCGCTATATGGAAAAAAATAAAGCCGTAAAGGAAGATGTACTTAAATATCATGCAAATGAAAACCTGCGCTACAACGAGTAAAAAATATAGAAAATATGATTTCCTGTGTTGATTGATTGTGCTTGGAAGCACAACATGCGCATTAAAGTAGAATATACATATATGTAAGGTATAGTGGGTAAAGTAGTCCCAGAAATTTCCGAAATGCCAATTGGTGAGCGGCAAAACAGATAATACTTCATAGGCAATGAAGGCTAACCACGCAAAAACATGTATTGTGATTCTTGTGACGGGCAGGGTTTTCATTAACTATTCTTCAAACGTTAAGCGATCAAAAATAGCTCTTTATTATAAAAGGTGGTTGCTTTACGACTAATTCAAATCTTTCTTCGTAGTTAGTGTCCGAAAGAGTGGTTAAATAATGCAGTACGTATATGGCATACTGCAGTTGGTGTAATAAGTTTTTTACTTCGAAAAAATGGCCATAACTTTTCTAAAATTAAAAAAGAAAAGTTATGAAAACAGCATCAACAAAATTGAAAAAACTTAAAACCAGAACAGTGTACGGTTTCAGAAGGCACCAAGCCAGCGGTAATAATTTCATGGATACGACTACCACTAACGGGACGACGACCGCCA
>DASRTD010000138.1:0-40677 GCA_035656115.1 Mucilaginibacter sp. | reverse complement strand
AGTTCATTTGGCAGCGCTAAGGGGCATGGCGCCACGGGCTTAAAGCTGAAGCCGTTTTTGATGGTGATCTTTTTGCCGTCCCAGCTGGCCTGCATAACGTAGGACCGGTGCCCGGCGTCGGCGGCGCTCCAGAAAATATCGGTCTCGTTATCCATCCGCCAGACTTTTAAGCCCGAGTAAGTGCTCGATAGGCCGGAATACTGTTGAGAGGTATTATAACCCCATTGGGTAATCACTTTATTTTCGGTTGTATCGATAAGCGTTATCCCATAGCGGTCTTCAACCACCAGCACATTGGTTTGCGGAATCAGCTTCGTATCCATGCTATGATTTTCCAGGCGCGAATCGCCAAAACGGATTACCTTTCCGGCGGGCTCTATCAGCCGGTTATAGGGCATCATCACCGGGAGTTCCTTGTTGGTTAGGGTGCTGTCGTCATAAGCGCTGTGCATGTTCACCGCTGCGCTTTCGTTTGCATTTTGCCTTATTGCCTGGTGGCAAGCGGTCAGGCCTGCCAGGAAGAGTATTAAGCCTTTAGGTATAGATTTTATGGTCATTTTGAAATGATGTTTTGCAGTTTGGTTAAAGTAATAGTGTTGAGCAGTTCATCACCTGCGCTTTCAACGCTATCATCGTTTTGTATTTGCATACAATTGGTTAGGTCGCAATTTATTTCATCGCTGCGCTTTATCCGTTTTTCTATTTCATCCGCGCTCTCGCGGCCCCGCCCCGCAAGACGCCGGCTGATCACTTCAGGGCTGGCTTGTATGAGTACTATGGTTATTTTCGGGTATAGCCGCTGCGCCTGCGGCAGATATTGACGGGAGCCATTCACCACCACGTTGAATCCGTTTTTAAGCCACAAATCTATTTCGGCGCCGATGCCGTAGTGTTTGCCATGGCTTTCCCAATGCAGCGCAAAGAAACCCGCTTCTGCCCTTAATTTAAATTCTTCAGGGCTTAAATATACGTGGTTTTCATTGCTGTTACCCGGCTCACGCGTAATATATCGATGAGCAAATATAACCGGTTCACTGCCATTGATCTTAAGGCGGGCATAATTCATAAGGGTATCTTTTCCCGCACCCGAAGCCCCGATAACATAAAATAACTTGCTCATGATTTTATTCCTTTATTCCAGTATAAGGTCATCTGACCCTTTTTCAATTGAATTTTTGACCATCCGGTATGTTTGTTCAGCTGCCGCTTTTAAGGCCTCATTAAAAGGAGCACGTTTATAAAAATGGTTTAAAATAAACAGGGCCAAAAAAGCATCACCGGAACCGCCGTAGTTTTTCGGCAAAAATTCATGCAGGTATTTCATGGGTTCTTCGCCAAAGCACGCGTATCCAATACTTTCACCCTCAACTATGCTTGTTACCACCAATTTTGAAGACGGATAAAGCTTTTTAAATTGTTCTGCATAATCCGCAACTACATCAACTGAGTCCAAACTATTGCCGGTAAATAATTTAAGTTCAGTTATGTTTGGAAAAACAAGATTGGATTGCTTGATGATCCCGGGCCACCGATCAATAACCTCCTGCGGTACGTAAGTCCGGCCATGGTCGCCGCAAACGGGGTCAGTGATGATGGTTTTTATGCTGCCGCGATAAGCATTGATCATTTCAATAATGATTTCTCCCTGTTCCGCTTTTCCCAGGTAACCGATATATAAAATAAGCTCAAGATCACGGCTAACTGCTAACTCCAATGTGCCCTGCAAAAGTTCTTTGAATGGGGTATCAAATTTCCTGATCAGCGACATGTTGGTCAGCCCATTCAACAGCAAGCTTGGAACCGGTAAAACCTTTTCGCCAAGTATAGTGATAAAAGTTTTCAAGCTGGCTGTTCCATGTACCGCAAAACTGCCGATGGCTAAAACATGTGGTTGCTTTTCCTCCATATTTAATCAATCACAAGTGTTGTGCTGATGCCGAAATGATCGCTGGGGTAAATCCCGCTCTCGTGATCCTTCGAATTCAAAACAATGGATGAATTTACAAAATCCGGGTAAGTATTCGTGCCGGGATAGGGGAGTGCGAAAATATGATCAACACAAATCATTATTCCCCGGTCATAGGCTTCAGCCAGGCTGTAACGCGGCTCGCCGCCACGGCCTGCTGTATAACAATCAACTGCTTTCGCCCGTGATACCAACGCTTTGATCTCCATGGAACCCGGATCAGCGTTCAAATCGCCGCAAATGATCTTATACCTATATTCCTCGAAGTCAGAAACCTTATCCGCAACAAAGACGGCCTGCTCTTTTCTCAGCTCAGTATTTCGTAAATGCGTGAGGTGGGTATTTGCAATCAGCATTTTCCCGCCGTTTGGCAAGGCAATTTCAGCAAGCTGCAACTTGCGCGGATCGTCTCCGGGGACTTCGGGCAAAGTATAATTTTCAAGCTCACCCAGTGGATATGCCGATAAAATACCCAAACCCGAGAAACTTTGTACCCAGTTGCCGTTAAATAACCGTTTTCTGGAACGGCCCGGTAAAAAAAAGGATTGCATGTTTAACTCGTCCGACAGGAAACTTAACGTATCCGCATTGGCTTCGTCGCTCGAGAAGCATTCCTGGCAGGCGATAACACCGGGCGATAATTGCTGTAGTTGCGCTGCCAGCAGGGCCAGCCGTTTAGCATAATTGCCATCGCATTTCCAGGTGTTTATGGTGACGATCCGTATTTGTTCCATCAATTTGGGCTCCCCCGAAATTGCTGAATCATCATTCAGTTTACGTTAGCTGGCGGTTAGCTTTTCATTAAGTATCGCCATTTATTCTGACAAAAAGTTTATAAATACTAAACATGGTTTCGTTGATTTATTAGCGAATTGTTAGCGTTTGGCAAGTGTTCGGTTAATTTAAACTTAATTTAACCTCAAATCGGCATTTTATGATTAGCAATTAACATTTGGCTAAAATTCACTTCAAATCTGTTTGCTAATATCGTAGTACAAATCTCTTTAGATTATGAAAAAAAATCGGTTGGTTGTTATCGATGATCACTATGATGTATTGGAAATACTAAAACATCATCTGGTAAGCGACGGTTACGAGGTAAAGATTTTTTTTAACGCCGTCGACGCGCTTAAATATATAAACGGGGATAACACCGACCTGGTGATCACTGACTGGATGCTCCCTGAAATGGACGGCCTGGAACTTTGCAAAAATTTAAAGATGAGCCAATCCACGCAGGACATTCCCCTGATTATGTTGACCGGCAAAAATGACGAGATAGATGCGGTAACTGCCCTGGAGGTTGGCGCCGAGGATTACTTATGCAAGCCCATACGGATAAGAGAGCTATTGAGCCGCGTAAAAAAGATATTGAAGCGAAGATCGGGCGAAGAAATGGGTAGGATAAAAAAGGAAGTTCGTGAAATAATAGAATGCGGCCCTTTAAAAATGAATCGTGTTAGCTACAAGGTTTTCCTGAATGACGAATTACTGGAATTAACCATCGGCGAATTTAAGCTGCTGGAACTATTGGCAAACCAGCCGGGTAAAGTTTTTTCGCGCAACCAGATCATCGAAAAAATTAACGGTGCGCAATATTTTGCTACCGAACGCTCCATCGACGTGCAGGTAGCCGGGCTGCGAAAAAAGCTGGGCGAATATAAGGATGTAGTCGAGACCGTGAGGTCGGTGGGCTACCGTTTTAGCGAGGCTGAACTGCTTACCATGCAGGACAGGTAAGTGTTTTGGTATACTAATCGTACCCTAACAAAAACATATTTTTTCACTAATTATTCCCAAATAATTGCGGGCTACTTTTGGACAAATCAACCACGATAAATGGAAAACCAGGATTATATATTATGCGAGTGTGAGTTGGAACCGCTGGAGAACCTTGTTACCTCACTTGAAGAAAAATTTGAGGTAAAGATCGCCAAAGCGCCTTCGGTATGCATGACGATGATACAGGCGGAGGACTCTGTTGAATACCAGGAGTTTTATTTAGGGGAAGCGCTGACCACTGAATGCGAGGTATTGGTTGAAGGACAACGCGGTTATGGCATTTGCCTGGGCGATGAGCCGGTACGCAGCTATTGCATTGCTTTTGTCGATGCATTGACCCAACTGCCCGGAGCCGACCTGTCGATAGTCGCAGCATTTTTGAATGAACAGCTAGCGATCATAAATAAAGCCCTGCAACTGGAATACAACCAGGTGCTGCGCACAAAGGTGGACTTTAAACTGATGGAGCAGGAGTAATAAATATGCAAACAGAACTGAATTACGATATTGTATTTGACGCCCAGCAGCATTTTCGCTTACTGCTCGACAGCATGTCGCGGCCGGGCAAAATCAACACATTTCCTGCAGCAGAAATATTCCCCCCGGAAGAACTAACGCATGCTGCGGCGCTTACCGGCTTTGCGCTGCTCAATCCTGATTCTACCTATTTTATTGCAGGTGATAATGCTGATGCCATTGCCGAATACCTATTGATAAATACAGCCGCCCAAAGTGCCGATATGGCAACCTCTGATTACGTGTTCATTCCCGAAGGATATTTTAGCGACGACCTGAACGACGCGCGTACCGGGACGCCGACTTACCCGGAAGACAGCGCGACTTTTATTGTCAGCAGCGAGCTAATTAGCGAAACGGCTCATGGTAACTCCCTGCAAATTACCTTACGGGGTCCCGGTGTAAACGGAGAGGACGACGTGTTTGTGAGCGGGATAAACCCTGATCTGCTGGATTTTGTAAAGGAACAAAATTCGGAGTACCCGCTGGGGGTAGACCTTATTATTACCGATAGCTATAACCATGTTATATGCATTCCCCGGAGCAACAAATTCAGTTATTCAAAACCTGGACATATTAACCTTTAAATTTTTTAAACATGGGATATGTAGCAGTAAAAGGCGGCACCGAAGCCATACACAATGCCAGCGAACTGGCAGAGTTTTATCGTGTGAAGGATAATACAATGCCGATCGACATTAAACAGGTACGCAGCCAGATGCGGCTCGCCATTGACAAAGTGATGGGCGAAGGAGGCATTTACGCGCCCGAATACGCCGCGATAGCCTTAAAACAGGCCGAAGGCGATGTGTTCGAAGCAGCGTTTATCCTGCGCGCATTCCGCACCACGCTGCAGCGCAATTACTATTCGGATATCATCAACACACGCGAAATGTTTGTGCGCCGTAAGATATCGTCGTCATTCCGTGAAATTCCGGGCGGACAGATATTAGGGCCGACGCGCGACTATACCCAGCGGACATTGGATACCGCGAAGGCAACTGAAAACGCCGCAGACATCTCCTCGTTCCTGGAAGAGATCGGCGCGAAGATCGATGCCGGTAAGCTGCAATCCGTCAACAGTTTTGGCAAAGTAATAGACTTGCTGAAGAACGAAGGGCTGCTTAAGCCTGCCGATCCAAACGATGACCGAACACTTACGGACATCACCCGCGAAGCGGTCAAATTTCCGGCGCCACGCTCGGCAAGGCTTCAAATGATGGCCCGTGCGGAGACCGGTGGCCTCATGGCTTTAGGCTACAGCAGCCAGCGCGGATTTGGCAGCGTACATCCAACCGTTGGCGAGTTGAGATACGGAACCATCCCGGTAACGGTAAAGGACCCCAGCGGAAGGAGAAGGTATATTGGTAAGATCGAGGTTACCGAATGCGAGATGATAACCGGCAGCAAGCCTGGAAAAAAGAATACACCACCTTATTTTACCATCGGCTACGGCCTGTGCTTCGGCCATAACGAAACCAAGGTAATATGCATGAGCACACTTGACAGTGCCATGCGCAGGCCCGAACTCGGGGCGCCTGCCAACGACCAGGAGTTTGTGCTGTATCATACCGAAGGCGTAGAGGCCATGGGCTTTACCAATCACCTGAAGTTGCCGCACTATGTCACCTTCCAATCTGCATTAAGCAATACACGCGCTTCCATTTTACGCAACAAACAGGCGAACCTGGAAGCTGAAGCCTACAAACAGATTCAGTCTGTCTAAAACGGAAATCACAATGGTCGAAAATAAAAAGTATTCTAACAAGTATAATTTTGCTTTTATCGATGAATCTACAAAAAAGGAGATTCGCCGTAAATTGCTGAAGGCCGTGGCGATACCTGGTCACCAGGTGCCTTATTCATCGCCCGAAATGCCCATCTCCCGCGGCTGGGGAACCGGTGGCCTTCACATCACGTTGGCGATCATCGGCAAAGATGATATTTTTAAGATCATCGACCAGGGCAGCGATGCCAGCGTAAACGCCTGCAACCTGCGCGAGTTTGTCAACTTCATGACGGGTTGCGAAACTACTTTCGATACAGCGAAAGCTACCCTTGTTCAAACCCGCCACCGTATAACCGAGGAGGAACTGAACGAAAAACAGATCATCGTTTTCCAGGTGCCGCTGCCCGAGCCCTTGCGGATGGTGGAACGCTACGAGTATAAAACGCTGCAGATGCATGCGGAGGCGGATTACTCAAAAATGTGGGTGTCCTTATACGAATCTTACGTACGCTATGGTGCTATCATGCAGGGCGCCGGGTATCCTGTAATGGTGAATGGACGTTATATCATGTCACCCTCACCCATCCCAAGATGGGATACCCCCAACCTGAACCAGGCGAAAACCTTGTTCCTGTTCGGCGCGGGCCGCGAAAAAAGGTTGTATGCGGTACCGCCTTATACCGATGTGGAACCGCTTGAATTTGAAGACGTCAATTTTGAGATAGAAGATTTCGCCAACTCATCCTGCTATAAAACCGGCTTTAAAAAGGCATTCTTAGATGAATTATATGCTGATGATGGCTCCCGCAAATATGTGATCAGCGACAGCAATTTCCTGGATAAAGTAGCCGAAAAAGAGGAAATCCACCAATACACCAATAAATACATCGATCAACTTGATGAATATGACCTGGAGAGAGGATAACTGGCTGTTGCGTGTGCGCAACCTGACAAAAATATACGGCGATCCGGGTGAAAATACACTGGCTTTAACCGGTCCGGCCTTTAACAGCAATCAGTGCCCGGAAACAGACAGCATTGTGGCCTGTGCCGATATCAACTTCGACCTGTATCCTGGTGAGGTACTTGGCATCGTTGGCGAAAGCGGCTCCGGCAAAAGCACAGTGGTAAAGATGCTTTACTTCGACCTTGAAAAAACCGGCGGCGCAGCCTGGTTACGGCCTTACAACGACGGCAGCATCAATATTCTAAACGAATCGAACCAAAGGAAACGCTATATCCGCAATAACCTGATGGGGATGGTTTACCAAAATCCCCGGGATGGTTTGAATTTCGGTTTTTCATCGGGCGGCAATATTGCCGAAAAGCTGATCATGGCGGGAAACATGCATGTGGGTAATATTCGCGGCAGGGCTTTTGAATTGCTGGAGAAGACCGAAGTACCTGTTCAGCGGATGGACGACCGGCCCGGCACCTTTAGCGGGGGCATGCAGCAAAGGGTACAGATATCAAAAGCGATCGCCAATAACCCGCCATTGTTGTTTTTGGACGAAGTAACCACCGGGCTTGATGTTTCCGTACAGGCAAAGGTGCTCGACCTGATACGCGAGCTGCAGAATATTTTGGGGATAGCGATGATCGTCGTATCGCACGACCTCTCTGTTATCCGCATGCTTACCAACAGGACCATCGTAATGAAGAACGGTAGGATAGTTGAAAGCGGCCTTACCGACCAGATACTGCAGGACCCGCAGCACGAGTACTCACAATTATTAGTAAGCTCATTATTATAAAAAGACCTATGAACATTTTAGAAGTAAATGATCTGAGTAAGATTTTTAACCTGCACATCCTGAACGGGAAAAGGATAGAGGCGCTGAAGCAGATCAATTTTACAATGAAAGAAGGTGAGATCATAGGTCTGACCGGTAAGTCAGGCTCGGGCAAATCCAGCCTGATGAAATGTATTTATCGCACTTACCTGACTACCTCCGGCGAGATCATTTATAATTCGAGAGCGGGGAACGTGGATATGGTAAAGGCCGACGATCACCAGGTAATTGACCTGAGAAAATCGGAGATCACTTATTGCTCACAGTTTTTGAGCGTGATACCTCGGGTGTCTGCGGTAGACGTGGTTTGCGAGAATTTATTCAGGATAGAAAAAGACAAACAGCAGGCGCGCGAAAAGGCAAAAACCATGCTGGAAGTGCTTGGCTTGCCGGTTGAGCTTTGGGATGCCTTCCCGGTAACCTTCAGCGGTGGCGAGCAGCAGCGCATTAATGTTGCCCGCGCCATCATAGCGGAACCACGGTTTTTGCTGATAGATGAGCCGACCGCCTCGTTGGATGTGAAAACCAAAGATGTGGTGATTGATCTGATACTGGAATTGAAAAAGAATGGTACGTCAGTGCTTTGCATCTCGCATGATGAGTACACTTTGGACCGGTTGGTGGATAGGCGCCTGCACCTGGAAATGGGCGAGATCAACGCGATAGCAGTAGAATCGAATTAAAAAGCGCGCCGGTTGGAGACGCAAAATATTGCGTCTCTACGGCGAAAAAATACAGGGACGCGATAATTAGATATCCAAAATGTAGAGACGTCCCGAACGTTCGGGACGTCTCCCAACACGGCGGAATCGACAAACAAAATTTATATAAATGGCCTCTTTACTGATAAATAATGCAACGGTTGTGACACCCGGCGGGGTGCTGAATAATACTTCGGTACTGGTTGAACATGGCATCATCACACATATTGCGCAGCAAATTGATGAAAAGGCTGCCGGGACGGTGATCAATGGGGACGGCGCGATATTAATGCCAGGCATTATCGATATCCATACGGATGCGATGGACGCAGAAATTGTGCCACGGTCAGGGGCCGATATACCTATAGAAATAGCGTTCAGGGAGCTGGAAAGAAAAATGAGCGGCTGTGGTTTTACCACTGTTTTTCACTCCATGCACATCGGTTATAGCAGCGCCGAGATCCATTCCCGCAGTAAATACAGCCGGAACGAGATATTCGAGACGGTTTACAAAGCCTCACAGGGAAATACGCTGATCAATAATAAGATACACCTGAGGTTTGAACTAACGGGCATAAATGCGTACGAGACTTGTTTTGAGCTGATGGATAAAGGATATATCGCCTTATTATCCGTGATGGACCACACGCCAGGACAGGGACAGATCACGCGGGAGCAGGCTGTTCAATTTATGATGAAAACGGGTAAAACCGAAGCTGAGGCATGGGAAAAGGTGCAAGAAAGTTTGAATCAGCCGAAGATAGCCGATGAAAAATTGGAGGCTTTGATTAAACACGCTCAAAAACTGCATATCCCGGTGGCTTCTCATGATGATGACACCATTGAGAAAGTAGATTATTTTCACAGCATTGGCGTAAATATCTGCGAATTTCCCATCAATATGCCAACCGCTCAGCACGCCGCAAAGCTGGGCATGCACGTTGTCGGCGGTGCCTCAAACATTTTGCGCGGTGGCTCGCTTTCAGGGAATTTGAATATGAAGGATGCGGTATTGCAGGGTGCTGTAGACTCACTTTGCTCGGATTATTACCCGCCTTCTATTTTACATTCAGTATTCAAACTGTACAACGAAGTGAGCCTGCCTTTACATGAAGCGGTGAACCTGGCAACGCTTAATCCCGCCAAAGCAGCGGGCATAGCCCATCATACCGGGAGCATTGAGACAGGTAAAGATGCCGACCTGTTGTTGGTTAGCTTGGTCAACAACATCCCTATGGTTACGCATACCATTGTACAGGGCCATATAATAGCCCAGGCAAAGTTTAAGGCAGGCCACGGCGAGCATGATGAACTGAACGATAATTTGCACTTAACCAATGAACTATAAGCCGGCTATGACTGAAACTGCTATCATCACCGACCTGCCATTTATCGATTATAACAACCGGCAGCTCTTTGAAGTCTCTGCGGAAAGAACCCGCGACCGGGCATTGCATACTAAGCCGGCGGGCAATTTTGCCTGGCACAATAACGTGTGGGTGCCGCAGGAATATGAAGGGTTCGCTGTGGTATCTATGCTAAGTGAAAATGAAGGAAATGAGGCCTTGCTGGAGCGGCTTTTGTCGGTGCAGGAAGAGTTAAGATACAACCTGCAGCCTTGCTACGGTTTCTACCAGTTGCCACCCGAAAGTTTTCATCAAACGGTTGCCAATACTTTATCTACAGATCGGTTTAAACAGCAAATATTGCATGCCGGGCTGGAGGAAGCTTACCCGGGAATAGTTGAACAGGCATTTTCGGAAATTCCTTCCGCAGAAGAAAGTGAGCCTTTACGCCTGAAAATGATCGGGCTCAGCATTTTTGGGACGGCGATCGGCATGCTCGGCATTTTTGAGCAGGAGGAGGACTATAACAGGGTAACCCATTTCAGGACAGGATTTTATGGTAATGCTGAATTGGCCGCCCTGGACGTGCGCATGACCCGTCCATTCATTGGTCACGTTACGCTCACTTATATTGAACACAATCTGAATAAGAATCAAAAAGATCAGTTGGCTAATGTGGTTACCGAGGTCAACGAATCATTAGCCGGCGAAAAGTTATACTTCAATATCGCCAATACCGGCCTGCGCCGCTACCACCACCTGGCCGGGTTTATTAAGCAGGATAATTACCCCGATTTTAAGCTGTAATACTAAAATCACTCAACTATGCGATATTTTGACAATTATCCCCCGGTGACCGAAGAAAAAAAGGAATTATCACTGGGGGAAGAGCCATTTATACACCCTACCTGCGTGATAAGGGATAGTACGGTTGGCGCATGGACGGCATTGTATGCCAATACCTGGCTTGTTGAGTCATCGTTCGGTGATTATAGTTATACGGCAGGTAATGTGCAGATCATCTACTCCGATGTAGGGAAATATTGTTCGATTGCGAACAGCGTCCGGATCAACCCCGGAAACCACCCCCAATGGCGGGTAACCCAGCACCACATGACCTATCGCCGCAAACATTATAAGCTCGGCGATGAGGACGACAAGGAGTTTTTTCAATGGCGCCGGGATCACAGGTGCAAAATAGGCCATGATGTATGGATAGGACATGGCGCGGTAGTGATGCCTGGGGTATCAATTGGTACAGGGGCGGTGATTGGTTCAGGTGCAGTGGTGACGAAAGATATCGGCCCCTACGAGGTCGCTGTGGGCGTACCCGCAAAGGTGATCAAAAAACGATTTGACGATGCCACCATCGAAAAGCTGCTGGCGAGCGAATGGTGGGACTGGGACAGGGAAACGCTGGAAAAGAATTTTGACGACCTGCTCAGTTTGGAGGTCTTTCTTGACAAGCACAGTTGAAAACATAACTATGAAAGCACTTATCAGGGTTTTGATCTTTTTATTGGCAGTGACGGCAGCCGGGTGCAAGGACAAAGCAGCGCTGAATGATAAAGGGGTTCCGGGTGAATTGGTGATAGGCATTTTTGGCGGCGAGAACCCTGGCCGCACGCAGAATATTATGGAAAGCCTGCGCCAAACAATGGAGAAATCGCTCGGCATGCCGGTAAAAATGATCATCACCAACGATTATACAGCAGTAATTGAAGGCTTGCACGCAAAAAAAATACACATGGGGTATTTGGGCCCTTTTTCGTACATACTGGCGGCGCAGTATAAAGACATCAACCCGCTGGTAGTGATTGGCCGCAACGGTCAGCCCTCGGTGTACCATAGCAATATTTACGTGCGTACCTCGTCGGGCCTCAACAACATGACCGATGTTAAAGCCCACGCCAAAGACCTTACTTTTTGTTTCACTGACCCGGCCTCAACGTCGGGTCATTTAGTTCCAAGGTCTTACCTCAATTCTATCGGCCTTGATCCCGACAAAGCTTTCAAGCAAACGGTTTTTGCCGGGAGTCATGCCGCGGCGGTACTGACAGTTGCTGCCGGTAAGGTGGATGTTGGCTGCGCGACGGACCTATACGGCATCGATTTCCTCGTAAAAAAGGGACTAGTTAAGCCCGGGGTATTGAAAGTATTGTGGACCTCGGCGCCGATAGTCGAAAGCCCGGTAGTTATCCGAAAGGATATCAATAAAGATTTGGCCGAAAAAATAAAACAATATTATCTCAGCATGGCCAAAACACAGCCGAAAGCATTTCATGATTATATCGCTGCGTATTATGCATCTGCGCCGGCTGATTTTACGTGGGTGCCCATCGCTGATTCTGATTTCAACGGCATACGCAAAATGGCAGCCGGTTTAAAAGATTTAAAGTTGGTTCATTAATCATTAATAGACTAAAGATGAAGATCCGTATTCCAACACTTGGTTTCCTGCTGTCGCTGTTTTTGCTTGCAGGATGTGACAGCCCCGGTGCTGTTGACAGCAACGGCATGCCTAAGAAATTGGAAATTGCAGTTGTACAGGCCGAAAATATCCCTGAGCTTAAGAAGGTCCGCGAGGAGGTAAGCAAATTCCTCGAAAAAAAGCTGGGTATCCCGGTGGAAATGATCTATACAAATGATTACACTGGCGTAATAGAGGCGTTGAAGACAAATAAGGTGCACATGGCGGATATCCCGCCCTTTGCTTATATTATTGCCACGCGTTCGATGAAACTGTATCCGCTGGTTACCCTGGGCCAAAACGGCAAGCCGTCAACCTATACCAGTTCAATCATCGTTAACGGGCACAGCAACCTTAAAAGCATGGCCGATATAAAGGCCAATTCCAAAAACCTGACCCTTTGTTTTGTCGACCCGGCCTCCACTTCAGGGCACCTGGTACCGAGGGCTTACCTGAATACCATCGGCCTTAACCCCGACAGCGCTTTTAAGCAGGTTATTTTCGCGGGGAATCACCTGGCTTCAGTACTGGCGGTAAAATCAGGAAAGATCGATGTGGGGTGTACCACCAGCCTGGTTTTCAACATCATGATGGATAAAAAAATGATAAACCCGGGCGATGTGAGGGTAGTATGGACCTCTGATCCCATTATGGCCCAGCCTATTGTGATACGCGATGATGTCAATAAAGATTTCGCCAAAAAAATCCAGGATGCCTATCTCTCCATCAATAAAGAAAGGCCGGACATCATAAACAAATTTGTAAAGTTGTTTTTAAAGGACACTGCCAAAAGAAGCTATGTTGTTGTGAAAGATGCTGACTACGACGGCTTGCGAAAGATAGCCGCCGGGGTAAAAGATTTAAAAGCAAGCCAATAAATTCAGCAGACACCATCATGAAAATAAAAGCATTTGTTGTTTTTGCTCTGCTGCTGTCATTCCTTGGCGGCTGCAAAAATTCCACCGACCTCGATGCTAACGGCATGCCCGGCAGGCTGGTCATCGCGATTTACGCCGGCGGCGATAACCCTGAAGCGGTTAAATCGGCGATGGGCAAATTCGGGGCATACCTCGAAAAGAAACTGAACATGCCGGTCGAGTTTGAATTCACTACGGATTACACCGCCGTAATCGAAGCCATTGAAGCAAAAAAGGCGCATATCGCCCACCTGAGTCCTTTTTCTTATGTACTCGCTTCGCAAAAACATGATATTACGCCAATTGCCACGCTTGGCGAAAACGGTAAACCTGCGATGTATCACAGCGTTATTTTTACCAACCCTGGTACTGGCATTAATAGCATCAACGATCTAAAGACACGCGCCAAAAGTCTCACTCTTTGTTTCGCCGATCCGGCATCCACCAGCGGGCACCTTATCCCAAGGGCTTATTTAACCACCATCGGCCTTAACCCCGACAGCGCGTTTAAACAAGTTATTTTCGCCGGAAGCCATCCGGCATCGGTTTTATCGGTTGCCTCCAGGAAGATCGATATCGGCTGTTCCACCCTGGAGTATGGTATTGAAAAGCTGGAGCGCGGCAATGAGCTAAAGGCCGATCAAATAAAAATACTCTGGGAATCGGACCCTATCGTGTCGAGCCCTATTGTGGCGCGTAATGATCTGAGTAAGGATTTTGTAAAAAAAATACAGGGCCTGTACCTCAACCTCTCAAAAGACGCGCCCGATATTTTTGCCGCCTATATCAAATTATATCACCCTAAACTTAACGGCCTGTCGTACATGACGGTGCAGGACTCCATGTATAACGGGCTGCGCAAGATAGCGCGAGGAATAAAGGATCTGAATGTCGGTCAATAACGGTTTTAACGGAAAAGGAATATGATTGAAGTAAAGAATTTAACCAAGTCGTTGCCAAACGGCCGCAAGTTGCTGGATGGCATAAGCTTTAAAGTGAGGAAAGGCGAATTTGTAGGGATACTGGGTCCAAGTGGCGCCGGAAAAACGCTTACGCTTCGTTGCCTTAACGGGTTGTTAAAGCCGGATTCAGGCTCAGTTATTATTAGGGATGATGAAGGCAAACCATTGGATATTTGCCAGATCAATAAACGTGAGCTGAGGCGCGCGAGGCAAAAGATAGGGGTCATTTTCCAGGGCTACCATTTGGTAAAACGTTTGTCGGCCCTGGAAAATGTAATGATAGGCCGCCTTGGGCAGATTAACAGCTGGCGTAGCCTGTTTTACGGCTTTACTGATGCCGAAGCGGATGAGGCCTTAAAAGCGCTCGACCGTGTAAAAATGGCGGAACTGGCGGGCATGCAAACGGGCAGCCTCAGCGGCGGCGAAATGCAGCGTGTGTCCATAGCACGCGCAATTTTCCAAATGCCCACGCTTTTGCTGGCCGACGAACCCATCTCCAGCCTCGACCCCAGCAATGCCAAAACCATCATGAAAATGATAAAGCCCTTGTCGGAACAGATGCCGGTTATCGGGGTTTTTCACCAGCCCGAAATGACGGCCAAATATTGCACGCGCGTTATTGCCATAAAAGAAGGCAAGTTGATCTATGACGGCGACCCTAAACTATCAAACAAGCGCCTGGAAGAAATTTATGGCGAGGAACTGGAGCTGATAGAGCAGCAGGAGCAGCTATTGGCCGTAACCGCGAAATAGGCCTCACCCCAACCCCTCTCCAAAGGAGAGGGGCAAAAAAAACGAGAGTTAAGCATCGTGCATCGAAGTCCTCTCCTTTGGAGAGGATTTAGGTGAGGCGGACGAAATGCCAGGACAAAACATTATCAAACTCACATGAATATGACCCATGAAACCGAGGGAGTTTAGCTTTAAGCGGTACCGAAAATTTATTATACCGTTAATTGTTTTATTGGCCGTGACCGAGGGGGCGGCCATTGTTTGCGGGGCAACTTTTGATAGCCTTTTCGGCGGATTGGGCAGGGGAATATTATTTCTTGGAAACCTATATCCTCCTGACTGGAAAGCGTTTTCGGAAATGGCCGACCCGGCGCTGAAAACCATTATCATAGCCTTTTTGGGCACCGTGTTTGGATCTGTTATGTCCATCTTTTTTGCCCTTATGGCGGCCTCCAATCTTGCCAATCCATGGGTGCGCAATCTCACCCGTTTTTTAATCGCATTTGAAAGAGCAATCCCGGAATCTGTTATCCTTATTCTGCTCGTGGCTGCTTCCGGGTTGGGGGCCATGTCGGGGGTTGTGGCGCTATCGCTTGGCTGTATCGGTATGCTGGGTAAATTATTGGCCGACATCATCGAAGGAATCGACCCGCTGATGATAGAATCCATCGAATCGGTCGGTGGAAACAAAGCACAGGTCATTGTGTTCGGTGTCGTTCCGCAAATTATCCCCAATATCATTTCTTATACGCTTTTCCGTTTCGATATCAATATCCGTTTATCGGTTTTGCTGGGGGCAGTGGGCGCTGGCGGGATAGGATACGAACTGGACTACTCTTTTGGCATGCTGGACTATCACCGGGCCTTTACCGCCATCATCATCATCATTGCCATCGTATTCGGCACCGAACGGCTGTCCTATTACCTGAGGAAAAAAATTAAAATGGAAGGAGCATTGAAATGAGTGGGCTGGATTATACCCTTCCTTCAAAAAAATACAAGCAAAGGATGACCGTGTTCATGGTGATCGCTATAGCGGTCGCCCTGGCGTGTATCTATACCGATTTCAACCCGGTCGTCTTTTTTTCTGAATTTCATTATGTGCGCGATCTGTTTGTGCACGATATGATGCCGCCAAATTATAGGGTATTAACCGATGATCCATCCACAGGTATGGCCATCCTGCAAACCTTATCGATGGCGTTCCTGGCCAGTCTTTACGGTGGTGTCATAGCGGTAATTGTTGCCTTTCTGGCTGCGTCTAACACGATGCCCTATGAGGCGGTGCGCGATTTTTTCAGGTTTTTATTATCGTTCCTGCGTGTCATTCCCGCACTGGCGGTTATCCTCATCTTCGTTATTGCCGTTGGGCCCAGCACCTTTGCCGGTATGCTTACGCTGGTTATCGTCACCATTGGCAATTTTGGCAAATTATTTACTGAGATGCTGGAAAACGTCGACAATCCCCCCGGCGAGGCCATTTTTTCGGTCGGCGCTTCGCGCATGCAGGTAATCCGATATTCCATCATCCCGCAAATATTGCCCACGCTTATGGCCAATCTCATATTTGCCTTTGATGTAAACATCCGCACCGCTATTAGCCTGGGCATTTTTGGCGGTGGCGGCATCGGTTTCAAGTTGCAGTTGGCCAAAAGTGTTTTACATTATAGAGACGTAACCGCCATCGTTACTTTGATCATTGTGCTGGTAACAGGCGTTGAAAAAATATCTAATTATTTGAGAAGAAAGATATTGGGCGAAGATAAATTGAAGTAAATTAACCGTGCAACGGCGCCGATGCCCCATTGGGGCTACCTATTTGTAGAAAAACAAATACCAAAAAACATTGCCCCATCGGGGGCTACCTATTTAGCGGATAGGTAGCCCCTGATGGGGCAATAAAAAGGAATGACGGATGTGCTACAAATAGGTTGCCCCCATGGGGCATGGATAACTTCGGGTGTAACATCACAATAAAAATAAGGCCGTTTAATGACGTTTTTCTTTAAATATTTTGGGGTAAATTAAGCCTTCATAATTAAGTATATGATCGAAATCAACCACGGTGAATTTGCCGATCCCTGGCGCGGGCCATTGCCGATGACCGAGGCGCCCTGGATACATGAAACCGCGCTGGTTAAAAACAGCCGCATGGGCGCATGGACCATGGTTGGCCAGCGCTGCGAAGTATTTCAAAGCGACCTGCTGGATTATGCTTACCTGGTTAAAGACGTGGAAGTGTTTAACGCCGAAGTGGGCAAGTTCGCCAATGTAGCTTCACATGTGCGTATCAACCCCACTAATCACCCTATGTGGCGTGCTACGCTGCACCACTTTACCTATCGCTCCAAATCGCATTTTATGGCTGACGAGGATGACGACCAGGTTTCAAACTGGCGCAACCAGCACCGGGTGATTATCGGCCCGGATGTTTGGATAGGGCATGGGGCGATATTGATGCCGGGCGTTTCGGTGGGTACGGGAGCGATTATCGGCTCAGGCTCGGTGGTTACTAAAAATGTGCCTGATTATGCCATTGTTGCGGGCAATCCTGCAAAGCAGATCAGGCGCAGGGTTAGCGAGGAGACGGAAGCAGCATTCAAACGAATAGCCTGGTGGGACTGGAGTCGCGAGGAATTGATTAGGGCTTTACCCGATTTCAGGGCTTTGGATGCGGAAGCATTTGCAAAAAAATATGATGTTAAATAAGGATAAAAAGGAGTGAAATTTTACTTATCATCCTATAAATTCGGAAACGAGGTTGAAAAGCTAAGGCAAATGCTGCCGAAAGGAAGCAAAATTGGCCACATCAACAATTCGAGGGATTTTACCTGGGCTGACCCTGAAATAAGAGAAAGTTACCAGCAGAAAGAGATCGACGAATTAAACGGACTTGGATTTTCAGCGGAACCGCTCGATCTGAAAATATATTTTAACAAAGAGGATTTGCTGCGCGAAAAGATCGGTAAATTGGATGGATTATGGGTAAGCGGCGGGAATACTTTCGTGTTACGGCAGGCGATGAAACTGAGCGGCTTCGATAATATTTTTGGTGAATTGCGGGCACGGAGAAATTTTTTGTATGCCGGGTACAGCGCGGGGATTTGCATTCTTTGCGATTCGTTAAAATATATCCAAAATGTAGATGATCCGAATGATTTCCCTTATCCGGAGAACAAGGAAACTATTTGGGACGGCCTTGGTGTTTTCAATTGCGGCCTGCTGCCGCATTACGATTCCGACCATTTTGAATCGGCAGCAGTAGGGAAAGAAGTGCAGGCCTGCATTGACAATAAGTGGTTATTTAAAGTTTTGCGCGACGGTGAGGTGATAATTATTGAAGAGGAATAAATATGATTATCCGGCTGGCCGAACCAGGTGAGTATAAAGATGTGCTTGAGTATTACAAAGCGTGTAATTACGGAGGTGGACTCGACGAACGCGACATGGTTGTGATCGCCGTAGATGAACACATAGCCGGCGCCGTTCGCATTTGTATTGAAAATGGCATAAAAGTGCTGCGCGGCATGCAAATTAAACCGGCGTTTCAGCGAAAAGGAATCGGCGCAGCTATACTTAAATTCATGGCGGCTAATATTGAAATGCATGCCTGCTATTGCCTGCCCTATAAACACCTGTTAAGCTTTTATAGCAAAATAGGTTTTGAAGAAATCTCACTAAAGGACGCACCCCGGTTTCTTGCAGAACGACTGGAAAAATACCAAAGTAACGGCAACAGGGAAATAACAATAATGAGAATCAAGGAATGACATTTGAAGAAAGTTATTTCGGCCAGATACGCGCATTAGTCGGTCATCGGATGCTGAAAGTACCCGGCATGCGCATTATCATGGAAAATGATGACGGCGAAATATTGCTGCAGCTGCGCGGCGACTGGCAAAAATGGGGCCTCCCGTCGGGCTTGCCGGAAGAATTTGAAAATATTTCGGAGACGGTGAAAAGGGAAGTGCTGGAAGAAACCGGGCTGTTGGTAACGGAGTTTTTTCCATGGGGTTTTGCCAGCTCCGTTGAAACAGATGTATTTGTTTATCCCAACGGGGATGTCATCCACAATTATTCGCTGGCGTTTTATACCGACCAATGGGAAGGCGAGCTGAAAGCTGATGGAGATGAGACGTTGAAGCTTGGATTTTTTAAGCCGGCCGATCTGCCTGACATGATCCCAAACCACAGCCTGACTATCGAAAAGTTTTTGCAATTCAGGGCTACCGGGCAATTTCAGTTGTTTTAAGGCGCTGACCAATGCTGGTAAATGTGGAGACGCAATATTTTGCGTCTCCACAGCAATTGAACAACTTTTGGTTTTTAGACAATTTCTTAGCGCTTTGTGGGTAAAAACAAACCAAAAGATCACAACGAGGTAAAAACAAACACGAAGCTTCTTAATCAAAAATTAAATCTATCCTTATTGATACCTAATACCCTGCTAATAATTGGAATATAATTTTATGCCTTTACAAAATTATACTTCTTGATGAATACGCACCTGCTGACCAACGCACGAATAGTTACGCCCACTGAAAATTTTATCGGAACGGTTGAAATAGAGAACGGCATTATTTCATCGATAACAAAGGATAAAACATTCAATGAAGGGATTGACCTGAACGGGCAGTGGCTGATTCCGGGTTGCATCGATATTCACACCGATTACCTTGAAAAAGAGCTTTACCCCAGGGCCAGCGCTGCTTTTCCGTTGCCATTTGCGCTGCATTTTATGGATGCCCGCGCCGCCGCCTGCGGTATTACCATGGTGTTCAGCGCGGTAAGTTTTTCGGATAACGAGGAGAAAAACCGCAGCCTGCCCCAGGCTATGGAGCTTGCGGGACAGATAGATAAAGCCCGCCATTCATTGCTGGTGCGCCATTTTTTGCACGCCCGCATCGACCCGAATGGCAATGGCATCCTCGACTATTTGGAACCTATGCGCCAACTGGAGAGTCTATACCTGGTGGTTTATAACGACCATATCCCGGGCGAGCGCCAGTTTACCATGCAGCAGCAGATAGAACTGCGGTCGAAAGCTTTTGGTATCAGTGCGGAAGAGGCCGAAAAGCGCTTAATGCTGCAGGTTGAGCGGACAAAAAATATAAACAACCGCAAGCCCATCTATGAGGCGTTTAAAGATAAATATATCCTGGGCAGCCACGACGACACAACTGTTGAACACGTAGATGAAGGCATGCAATTCGGCGCAACGCTATCGGAAATGCCGACAACGCTGGCTGCTGCGCGCCGGGCGAAGGAACTGGGTTTGTGGGTGTGCCTTGGTGCGCCGAACTATTATCGCGGCGGTTCACATTGCGGTAACCTTTCGTGTTGGGAAGCGATGGAGGAAGACCTGGTGGATATTCTTTGCAGCGATTACCACTTCCCTACGATGCTCACCAGCGTAATAAAAATGATAAATGAAGGCGCCGACCCGAGCAAAGCGGTTAACATGGTTACCCTGAACCCGGCGAAGCTGCTGAATTTGCATCATGAAACCGGCAGTATTGAAGTCGGCAAGCGGGCCGACCTGGTGGTTTTTGACGGCAGCGGAACATTTGCATCTGTATCGCATGTTTTTGTTGATGGAATAAGTAAATACGAGGCAGACTATGCGCACGGCGTACTGCCGTTATCGGTGGAAAGAGGCCAGGAATGGCGTAGTGTTAAAGATAGTTTAGTGTGAAATGAAAATCGGTATTATCGGCGACATCCACGAGGATATTGTGGCCCTGCAAAAGGCTTTTACAGTGTTGGAAGAGGCGGGCTGCAATGAAGTGGTTTGTTTGGGGGATATTGTGGGCTATAAAGTAAATACCTACCATTACCTGGATACCCGCAGCGCCCACGAATGTATTGCCATGGTTAGGGCGAACTGCAGCATTGTGGTGATTGGGAACAACGACCTGTACCAGGCGAAAAGGATTCCCACCCATACGGGGGATTTTGAATTCCCGGACAACTGGTACGATCTTGATTTTTTTGAGCGGAAGCATTTAAGCGATAACCGTGTATTTCTGTACGAGGACGTACAATTGCCGGCGCTAATGACGGCTGCGGACAAATCTTACCTGGAAACGTTACCCGAATTCGCATCCGGGGACTATAACGGGCATAAAGTTTTCTTTTCGCATTTTGCCTACCCCGATCTGCATGGGGTTAAAACCTGTTTCCCGCAGGAGGCGGAAGCCTATCATGAACACCTCGACTTTATTCAGCAAAATGGCTGCTGCACCGGTTTTTCAGGCCACATGCATTTTGAAGGGGTGAGTATTTGCAATGAAGAACACATAGAGCGCAACCCATTCGGCAAGTATAAATTGTATGATGATTTGCAATGGGTGTACGGTCCGTGCATAGCCCGCTGCCAGTTTAACAATGGGTTGCTGATCTTCGATCCGGAAAAATTTGAAATCGAGGCGGTGCCGCTTCTGTTTGGCTGAAGTTTAAAAAATAGTCGGGAAGTCCGAAAGTCAGTAAAGTCCGAAAGAAACTGCAATTGTTGGCTGTAGAGACGCAATATTTTGCGTCTTGGAACGAAATGCCTGCATTTTAGACGCGGACCTGCACGGCGGGAGACGCAAAATATTGCGCCTCTACAGCTGTTGTGTAATCCCTGGCTGTTTGAAAGTTATATAAAAGATCATGAAATACCTTTTTGTACTTATTGCTTTTATCGTATTAACCAACTTTGGCAGCCTCCCTAAAGCCAGCTTAGTTTTAAAGAATGGGAATATCGTAACCATAAAATCGAAGGGCGACAGGGCGCAGGCCATCGCTATAAAAGACGGCAATATCCTGGCTGTTGGCACAAACGAAGCAATCCAGGGCTACATCGGGGCTGATACCAAAGTTATCGACCTTAAAGGAAAAACAGTTGTGCCCGGTTTTAACGATGTGCACATGCACCCGGCAGCCATTTATAGCTTCGATAAGCCTTATGCAGTTTTAAAGCTGGATACGGTATCATCGATGAAAAACCTTATCGCTTTGCTGAAAAAGAAAGCGTCGATAATGCCGAAAGGCATGCTGATCAGGGGCGTGGGTTACAATGAAACCAAGCTGGGTGGACAGCCGATACGTGACAGCCTGGATAAAGCTTCAACCGATCATCCTATTCAAATATCGCACGTTAGCGGGCATTTATCAGCTGCAAACTCTTACCTGATGGATTTGAATGGCATCGATGAAAATACCAAAGACCCGGCCGGCGGCGCCTTTGAACGTTATCACGGCACCAATAAACCGGATGGTATATGTAAGGAGACGGCGGCAGGGTACCTGCACCGGTCAAAAAAAATCATCGAACCGCCAAAGCCAACTGAGGAGGAAGAAATGGAGGGCTTCCGCAACTTTTTTAATAATGTTTTGGCAAGCGGCGTAACCAGTATAGGCGATGCCTGGACCACGGAGGATAAAGTGCCCGTTTACCGCAAGCTGGTGGCTGAACATTTCCCGATGCGGTTTAACCTGCTGATGGGAACGCCGTACGCCAATGACCTGATTTCGGGGAAGATTGAACGAACTAACACTCCCTGGCTGCGCATTGAAGGCGTTAAAGTGATCCACGGCAACTCACTAAGCGGCAAAACTTGCTGGCTGTACGAGCCTTATGATATGATCAACCCTGTTACCGGTAAAAAAGATTATTACGGGATTCCACCAGCCAGGAGCCAGGCTTCGCTGGATAGTTTGTTTTTAAGGATTCATAAAGCAGGTTTGCAGATTGCTGTTCATTCCAATGGCGACCGGGAAATCGATATGGTGATCGCGGCTATCGAAAAAGCCCAAAAAGCTGATCCCCGCCCGGACCCTCGGCACCGCATCGAGCATTGCAGCATTACCAACCAGGGTATTTTGGATAAGATTAAAAAGGATAAGATCATCCCCGTTTTTCATTGCTACATGTACGAGTTGGGCGATAAAATGCTGGTTTATGGAGAAAAGCGGATGGCGATGCTGCATCCCACCAAAACGGCAATGGATATGGGCATTATTTATGCGCTGCATTCGGATGCGCCAATATCGCCTTACCCGGCCATGATAAGGCTGGGTAGCGCGGTTAACCGCAGAACAAAGGACGGAGGGATAGTGATCGGCGCCAACCAACGTATCGGCGCCGAAGACGCCATAAAAGCTTACACCTTTGGCGGGGCGTACACTACTTTTGAAGAAAAGAAAAAAGGCAGGCTGATACCGGGAGAGTACGCCGATATGATCGTTTTGGATAATGACCCGACCACCATCGACCCTGAAAAAATTTATAATATTAAAGTACTGACAACTGTTTTAGGCGGTAAAATTGTTTACCAAAAGCCGGACAATTAAATCAATCTAAAATCACCATTATGAGTAAAAAACTATTTAAGGCGGTTGACCAATACATTGCCAAATTACTCGGGCAGGAGGATAAGGCGCTGCGGTCGGCTGTTAAGCGTATAAAAAAAGCGGGGATACCGCCAATGAGTATTTCAGCCAACCAGGGTAAGTTTTTACAGGTTCTGGCAAAAATGGCCGGCGCCAAAAAGATACTGGAAATTGGTACCTGTGGCGGATACAGCACCATTTGGCTGGCAAGGGCGCTGCCGGCGGACGGACATTTAACAACGCTTGAGATTGACCAGGCTTACGCTGATATAGCGCGGGGAAATATTATTAAAGCGGGCCTGGATACGATGGTCGACATAAAAGTTGGCAAAGCGATCGCCCTTTTGCAGGCCATCGATGAAGAGGACAAAGGCCCGTTTGATATGATCTTTATCGATGCTGATAAACCACCTTATCCCGAATATTTTGAATGGGCAGTTAAGCTGTCACGACCGGGCACGGTTATCGTTGCCGATAACGTGGTCCGTGAAGGCAAAATATTGGATGAAAAGCACCCGGACGACAAAGTGCAGGGTGTGCAGCGGCTAAATAAAATGCTTGCAGGTTATGACAAAGTTACCGCCACCATTATTCAAACCGTAGGCGTTAAAGACCACGATGGCATGGTGATCGCAGTGGTAAATTGATGGCGAAAACTATAACCATCTCATTGCGATGACATGATTGGTGGACAGGTCTTTACGCAATCGCCTTACCCATTAACGGGTCAGTATAGCTTGCCTTTCCCGTTTCAACACGGCCGGCGTATCGTTTTTCAAACAGATCATTGCCGGCAACCCTGACCGAAAAATCATACCAGCCAAAACTCTTTTCAAGGTTCAATACAAGATTTGTGCTACCAGTAGCAGGCAACGCCAATTTATGGTTATTGGTTTTATAGGAATTGTCTGTAATTTCCACTTTAAGGGGTTTGCTGCCGGTATTTTCCAGCACCAACACGACGTTGCCGCTCAATTTTTTGGCACTGCCATGATAGTTCATCTTTGCCTGCAAGCCGGGGTCATTGTTGTCGCCTTTAAATTCTCGGAAAAAGCCATTTGGTCCGTAAACCTGCAGGTGATAGTTTTTATCCTCAAAGTTGCTGATCGGCCAGCTGCCGGTCAAACTGTCGCCTGCTGTTAACCCGTAAGCCCAGGTGCGGACCTTGTCAAAAGCAGCCGCATCGTTTCCCTTTTGCTGAAGGTACCGGCCCGGCGCATAAACATTGAATGGGCAACCGGCTGATCTATCACCAAAAACCTGGTTGCCCGCGGTGAATTGTATTTCAACGGCAGATTTGTCGCCATTCAATTTCGCCTCTGCGTATAATTGATAAGGCAGCGCGCATGAACGGCGTATGCCCGGCTCCTGCTGCGGCATATGGGGTGAGGCATGCGGGGTTTCATTAAATAGGGCGATCTCTTGTTTGCTAAGCGGCTTAAAATCCGAAGGCGTTTTTTTGAATTTTGCCTTGTGGATGCTCTCTACAAATGCGTCCCGTTTTACAAATTCAGGGTTTTCGGTAGCTTCCCCATGATTCGGCCTGAAAACGGAGGTCAGGTCGCCGCAAACAGTTCGCCGCCAGTCGCTGATGTTTGGCTCCTGTACTTTTTTGCCGGTTTTTTTAGATAGAAATTTCTCCAGGAATTGCAGGGTGGAAGTATGATCGAACACCTCCGAATTTACCCAGCCGCCTTTGCTCCAGGGCGATGCGATCACCATCGGAACACGGTAACCCAGTCCGATCGAGCTTTCCTTATCAAACTTTTCGGGGAAATCGTTTCTTTCCAACTCCTGCTCTAACGTTACAAAGTCAACCCGCGCATCTATATTTTTGGACACTGCGCCGGTTTCGGGTTTATGCGGATTGGGTGCAACAAATGGCGGCACGTGGTCAAAATAGCCATCATTTTCGTCATAGGTGAGGATAAAAATGGTTTTCTTCCACACCTCGGGGTTTTTGGTCAGGATATCTAATACCTCCGATACATACCATGCACCATACCAGGCCGAACTTGGGTGATCCGAAAAACTTTCCGGCGCCGACAGCCAGGAAACGGTCGGTAAATGACCACTATTCACATCTTCACGGAATTGGTGCAGTACATCCCCTTTAGGTACCTGTACTTCGCGCTCAGTGCCATTGTCATTGTACTTCAAGGTAGTCAGTTGCCGGTGGTGCGGGTCTTTTTTATTGGTGTCGAAAGCCTTTTTGTGGATACTTTTTTCCCGTTCGGAAAGTTTTTCAAACATGCCTGGCTGCCAGCTTTTTAGCTCATTATTTGCCGCATCCAGATCAGCCTTCATTTGGTTAAGCTGCTGCTTTAAAGGTTTGATCTCTTTATCACCGGCAGGCAGGGCTGCTATTTTTTTCTTTAGTTCGTCTATTCTGCCGGGTAGCTCCGCCGATTTTTTTTGCATAGCCTCAAGGTGCGGCGGATGCAGGTGAATGTTGTATTGCGCGAAAAATTCTAACGCATTATCCTGGAAATTGGACAGCCAGTCGTCTTCTTCCCCTTCAAAACCGGTATCGATGGCAACTTCGTTCTGGTAGCATTTCCAGGAGATACCGTGGTCTTCCAGTCTTTCCGGGAAAGTGGCCCATTTCAGGGTGCCATAGTCCATGTCGTCATTCCATAAATGCGGCCTTGAATTTTCGTGCTGCTCTTCGCGCACCGTTCCAGTCCAGAAGTAAAGGCGGTTGGGATTGGTTCCGGTTAAGGCCGAGCAGAAGTTTTGGTCGCAAACCGTAAAGGCATCTGCCAGAGCGTAATAGAAGGGGATATCCTCGCGGGTGTAGTAGCCCAGGGTCAGCGGCATATCCGAGTATTCGGGTATGCTGTTCCGTTTGTTTTCCAGCCATTTATCAAATTTGCCATCGTTGCGCGGGTTCACCTGGTTAGACCAGGAATGCGGCAGGGAGTCCATCCAGGTGGCGTTGGTATTTTTTATATCGAGGCGGAACGGCGCATAGGTTTCGCCTTTTTGGTTGGATTGAAGCCAAACACGATTGTTGTCTGGCAAAGTGATTGTCCTTGGGTCGTTAAATCCGCGGACGCCTTTCAGCGTACCAAAGCAATGGTCGAAAGAACGGTTTTCCTGCATCAGGATCACGATGTGCTCCGCGTCGAGGTAGGTACTGCCCTGCGGGGCGTCTATCGCCATCGCTTTTTGGATCGACTCAGGAATAAAATTGGCAAGCCCGGCTGCGCCGGTCAGTAATGCGGCTTTTTTCAGGAAATCCCTGCGGGTATCGGTCATCATAAAAATTGAATTTAAGTGTTATTAGGTGAATGTTGAGTAAACGTGTTATTCGCCTCACCCCAACCCCTCTCCAAAGGAGAGGGGCTTAAAAAATTTTAATTTTCACCACCTGACTTTTAAAGTCCTCTCCTTTGGAGAGGATTTAGGTGAGGCTACCTGGCATCTATCAGCTGCTCACATAGCCCGAAGGATAATGTCATCCCATTCCCGCCCAGTCCATTGATAATGGTTACGCCATCCGCCGCATCCATCACCAATTCGGTTTGGCCATTGGTCATTTTTGGATAGATGCCATTCCAGGATTGTATCATCTTCCAATCCTTAAATTTAGCGAAAGTGTGCAGGTAGCCGGTTATTAAACTATTAATAAATTCTTTGTCGAAAGGGTCGTGTACCAGGCCGTATTCGTGCGAATCGCCGATGGTCAGCTCACCGGCCCCATTCTGTGAAACCATCACGTGGACACCCCATTCCAAATGTTCGCCATATTGCGCCTCATAACGTTTTCGCAAGGCGGGCAATGACTTTGCCGACTGAAAGCCCGGATAATGGATCATCGATAACCCGCCGCAAAGCGCCGGGCCTATGCGCCAGTCGTCCGGCTGAGCAACCAGGCGCATCATTTGCAGTTTGCATTTAGTAATTTCCGACTGGAGGAATAATTCCGGGTATAGGGTTTCAAAATCAGCCCCGCTGCAAACGAATACCTCGTCGGCTTCCCAACTATTATGGCCTGACATTACCACAGGGTATGCTACCTTGCTGATGGCAGTATTCCAATGGAAGGTAACATCGTATTTTTCGGAAAGGTACAAGGCCACTTGGCCGACGGCCACCCGCGATTCAACAATAATTTCGTCTGCGCTCCATAAGGCGCCCTTTAGACCGGAACTATTAACAGCCGGTGATTTTTGCAAAGTCTGTTTTGGATTGAGCACGGCACAATCGCGATGCGTCCGGTTAGCTTCAACATATTCGTTAATGGCGTGCAATTCATCATCGTGATAGGCGAGGTGCAGCGAGCCCACTTCGTCGTGCCAAATTTTTGCTTCGGTACAAATTTCTTTCCAGATGCTCCTCGACAGCATGGCCCGCTCATATAATTCACCGGTCGGCTGCCCTATGGGCCAAACCATGCCAAAGTTACGGATGGAAGCGCCGACAGCCCGTTCATTTCGTTCAAATACCGTAACTCTATAGCCGCGGATCGCCAACGCCCGGGCTGTAGCCAGACCGACGATGCCTGCGCCAATTACTATCGCATTCCTTTTTGACGAGTTTCTCATGCAGGGTTTGCAATTAATTCGGCCTGTACTTCGGGCTGCTTGCTTTTTCGCGCGCTTTGCAGAAAATATATTAGGGAAAGCGTTGCGCAAATGGCTCCAACGGCGCCCACCACCATTACGCCCCCCTTAAAAAACTCCGTCCAGCTGATGGAAGGATGGCCGAGCTCCTTAACCAAAAGCACCGCGACACTGCCTAGGTAACCGATGGAATCGGAAACGTAAATGATGAATCCGATATTGCTTTTGTAATGAAATGAGGCGATCATCCGCTCGAAGAATATAGCGTTATATGGAATATAACCTAAATATAGACCTAAGCCTGCCATTGTCATCCAGGTTAACACCCCGATGATATGCAGGTTAAACAGCACCGTACCGACAACGATCAGCACGCAGCCACTGATGATCATTAAATGGATAATGCTGAACGCCCTCAGGTTCCTTTTAACCAGTATTAACAAACTCATCGCAACTAATACAATAATCGAGATGATGGTGTCGATTTTTGTATAGATGGTATTGTCTTTATTGCCAAGCCCTTTCCATATTTCAACTTCGAAATTATCGCGTACATCCCGCATTACCGTCAATAATATGTAGATCCCCAGCGTTAAAAGAATGCCCGGTAAAAACCGCTGCAAAAACCGTTTACGCTCATCCGCATTCATTGGCAAACGTTTCGTGCGTAACTTTATGTCTTCCGGCGTAGGGTCGGGCATCAGCTCGAGGTAGAAAACAAAGAGCAACAGCGGAATTACAAACAATGCCCCGGTTAAGAAAGGCATCATAAATTCGCTGACATGGTATGAACCTATCATTGTACGGCCAATCGTTTTTACAAAACCTGACGCGAAAATGAGGCTGGTTGACAGCACTGCCGCCATAAATTCCGTGGAACGACGGCCTTCGAGGTAGCTGAAAACGAGCCCCCATATCATGCCGAGCGGGAACCCGTTCAGAAAGAGGCAAATAATATTATAGGGAGCGGGCACTATTGCAAACAGCAGCAGGGCAAGCCAGGCAAACCCTATCAAACCAAAAATACTTTTTGCGCGCTGGTTATGCTTTAATTCAGAAATAAATTTTATGCCGTAAAACTTGCTGAGCGTATAACCGATGAGTTGGGCGATAACCAGCCAAACTTTATAATCGATATGAAAATATTGCTGACCGGTGAACGTTCCGGCTGCAAATGCTTTTCGGAAAGCGTACATAGAAGAGTATGCTCCGAAGGCCGAAATACCCGCCAAAACAGACACGACCGGGTACGGCCATTTGGCAACTTTTATTCGTAACCGGTCGATGGTTGTCATTTTATTGATTTATGATGTCAATTACCTGGTCGATGTTGTCGATAATATGAGTTGGGTTATAGGGTTCCATCTCCTCCCTTTTAAAAGTCCCCGTCGTAATCCCGATAACATAGCGGCATTGGGCCTGCTGTCCTTCGCGTATATCCACTTCGGTGTCGCCAACTTTAGCAACCTCTTCGGGCCGTTCAATTCCGCCTTCAGTCATTATTTTTTGTATCATGTACGGGTAGGGCCGGCCAAGTTCTACTTCGTCCGAGCCCACAACATGGTCTATCAGTCCTTTTTCTTTCCATTGCAGCCGCTCGACGATCGTGTCGGCAATATCACGGGAAAAGCCTGTGTTAATGCCCACCTGCACGCCCTGCTGGTGCAATTTGGCAAAGGTTTCCTCCACATGGGGCAAAGGCTCAATGCCTTCCGCCGTGCGGTAGTGGCTGATCATGTTTTCAATGAAATCCCTATGAATTTTGTCTACCAACTCATTGGTGATCTTTGCGTCATTATGTTCGTGCAGGCGTAGTATCTGGCGTATGGCCTGGTTTTTTTCATAGCCCATTAACGGGTCTATCAGCTCAATCGGAACCTTATAACCCGACCTCTTTAAAGCAGACTGGAAGGCTTTGGTCACTTCATGGTTATCCTTAACCGTGGTGCCGGCCATATCAAAAACGACTAATTTTATAGGCATATCAAAACGGAGTAACAGTTCAGCAATACTAAACTTAGTTTATTACCGGCAAACCAATTTTACATTAATTTTGGGTTAATCATTTCCAAAAAGATAGCATTAAGGTATGCAAAATTGGGTTAACCGGGTAAAGAAAAGGGTAAATTATTTATCCCCAATCGTTATTTCTTTTCTTCAAAAAAATAAATCACCAGCATGCTGGCTTTCGTTGCACCCAGGTTGCGGGGGGTATGGGGTAAGCGGCCGTCAAACAGCACGGAATCGCCCTGGCCGAGTATTATTTTTTCTTTGTCGAACTGGTATTCTACATCGCCGGTCAAAACATATTTATATTCAAAGGCTTCTGTTTCAACCAGCGGTCTCGATGCATCAGGCTCCAGTTCGAGGATAACGATATCGACAGTCGAGTGGTTGATCGACTGGGTGAATATCCGTTGGTAGTGAAAGCCAATCGCATGTTCTTTTTCAAAGCATTCGTACTCGTTTTTACGTTTTACCAATACCGGGTAGGCGTTGGCTTTGTTGCGGATGTCTTTGAAAAATTCATTTAGGTCGATCTCCAGCGCTTTGATGATATCGATCAAAACCAGCAGCGATGGAATGGTGCGGCTGTTTTCTATCTGCGAGATCAGGCCCTTGCTCACGTCGGCCCTGGTAGCTAATTCCTGGACGGTAATGTTTTTTTCGCGGCGACGTTCTTTTATTCTATTGCTTATTTGGATAAGGATATCTTCTTCCATCAGGGATATTGGGATATGGCCCAAATTAAGTGATTAATTTAGGTATATAAAGCAACCATTGTGTTAATAATAGTTAAAATTATCGCGCAAATCACAGAAATTCGACCGGCTAACTGTTTGCTAATGATAGAATAATATTTATTGAGTTAATTTGAGTTAAAGTACGATCAAATGAGCCAATTTTCGAACCCTGAAGAGACTGTAGAAAAGGTATTTGCCCTTTATGAAAAATACGGCGCGGCCGATTACATAGGCGAGCCGGTGTCACAGATTGAGCACATGTCGCAGGCGGCAAAGTTGGCTGAAGAGGAGGGTTTTGAGGACGAAGTGATACTGGCGGCTTTTTTTCACGATATCGGCCACTTATGCGCCGATGATGGCGATGCTGAAAGCATGGGCGGGATGGGTAATGTGGATCACGAAAAATTAGGTGCGGATTATTTGCGCAAACTCGGTTTCTCAGACAGACTGGCAAAATTGGTGGAATGCCATGTGATCGCCAAGCGATACCTTACCTATAAATATCCGGAATATTATGATCAGCTCTCTGAGGCTAGTAAAACCACGCTCGGCTTCCAGGGCGGGCCGATGACAGATCAGCAGGCAATGGCATTTGAAGCCAACCCCGACCACGAACTGTATATCCGCATGCGCCACTGGGACGACAAAGCCAAAGAAATGCACAAACCCCTCAACAATATCACACGGTTGAAAGAGATGGCCCTAAGGCACTTAAAACTCAATACTTCGACAGCCCGCTAATTTATTGCCCCGTCTCAACGCTAACCGCCTGTGCTAACCGTTGTGAAAGTGCGAGTTGCGTTTGTAATGCGGGTACTTCGCCGCTGGCAAATGCCCTCAGACTTGCGTTCCCAACACCATTGAACGCGCCGGCGTTCATATAAAGCGTAACCACGCCCTGGTGAGCGGTGACCATTATTGCAGTGTATTGCTTGTCAAAAGCTACCCCGGTGAGCAAATTCAACGCGTTGAGGTTGTTTTGATCAACTTGTTGCAGCGTAGAAGAGATTGTGAATCCATTTTGTGAAGCTACTGCAGACAGGCTTGCCGCGATCTTGGTATTGTCGTTTACCATGCTATCGGCAAATACTTTTACACTATCGCTCTTTCCCCGGGTCATTGCCAGCTTTGCTGCCTGTATCTCAAAACTGTTGCTGCTCGAGGCATCGGTAACAAAAATTTGATCGCCCACCTGGTAGTAAACCTGGTTATCGTCTTTGTGACAGGATGAGAGCAATACGGCACTTCCCAGAAGTGCCAGTAACAAAAGATTTATTTTTTTCATAATAGCTATTATTGAGTCATTAACCAATCAATAAAGCACATGTGCTGATCTCGTTAAGAGCGTAGCGCGCAAGACAAGTTCAATACGGCTTTGTCAATATTATTTCTTTAACTGTTTAATAGCTTTGTTTCATCGACTTGTTTAATTGGCGATCCCTGTTTTTATTTTATTTTGAACGATAGCTAATTATCTATAAATTAAACAAACAGAGATAACGACTGTTTCAAGTTTTATAAAATTTTATAGCATTTGATAGGACTGACGAATAAGCTTAAACACCCGGGGCGTAAGCTCGTCCAATGCATTTAACCGGATGTTATTCGCATACTTTCCGGCATATAATACGCTATTTATGATTGGGTAGCCGCTGAGGGCGATTTCAGAATAAAACTTTACGTCAAGCACTTTTTGCATTGGGCGGATAACCAAAAAAGTTTTGCGATGTACAAATACAATACAATTTGGGGTTGTGCTGACAAGCACACCGGTCCAATCAGCCACTTCGGCCAATATCTTATCAAATACCAGGACCAGTTCAGCGGGCCTGCCCTTAAATAAACTGTCGATACTCACCCTGGCGCAATAGTGCGTCTGGCCTTCCTTCGGAAATTCCCTTTCACATTTCGGGCATACCCAGCTCATGATAGTCCATCACTATTTTGCCGGGGTTATCACAACGTTCCTGAAATCTACCGGCCCGGCCTCGCACTGAAAATAGATTGGCCCGGGTTCACCTTCCTTACTGTCGATAGCGCCGCCGGTAATGCCCGGTATCACCGCATTGCAGATCACTGTACGGCCGTTGGCCACTACTGTTACTAGTCTGCCGATCAATGTAATATCGTATGTTTGCCATTGCCCCGGACCCTTTGACATCATCTTGTTCGGCGGAAGTACGCCATAAATGGCGCTAAATACATTATTGATGGGCTCTTTCGGACCGGTGGTGTTGTCCATGATCTGCACCTCGTAGCGGCCGCGAAGGTAAACGCCGCTGTTGGCGCCTTGCCCGAAGCGAAACTCCACGTGCAGCTTAAAATCGTTAAAGGTTTTGTCGGTTATGATATTCGAGCCGGAATGGGGGCTGGTTAGCAGGCCGTTCGCAACTACCCACTGGTTTTTGCCGTCGGCGTGCCAGCCGGTGAGGTCCTTGCCGTTGAACAGCCTGATAGGGGTGCCCCATACCGGTGCTTTGTCTCTGATTAGCGTGGGGGCGCGTACGCCGGTAAAATTGTAGGTTACGCCATCCACATAAACCATCGTGCCTTTTAAGGCATCGCCGGTTACTTCAAATTCAAAGTCGATGTAGCGGCTGCTGTTTTCCCATTGCGGGGGAATGGAGAAGCTGTATTTGCCGTTAGCGACTTTCACTTCCGTGATAGGCCTGGCGCTGCCGCCGTCTGAAGTAAATCGGCCGACAAGCGTATGCAGACCCGATTTCTGCACCTCCAGCCATGACGGCTGGCTTTTGCCGCCATTGTCTACTGTCAGGTCCCACCGGCCGACTACGTCGGGGTCCTTTATCATTTTGGGTTGAGCGGAAACTTTAAGGGCCGACAGCGTTACAAATAGTAGTATCAACTGCAGTTGAACAAATCGGGAAATATGGGTCTTTTTCATGTGGTTTATATTTAGCGGCCTAAACCTACAAAATCATATCGAGTTTTGGTAATCCGCCCGTTTTTTAGAGGTTCACTGTTGCAGTAAAATGGTGTGCCGGATGAAACACCTGCAACAGCTGCAACACACCCCAATGAAAATCAGTTAGTTAGATATCATAGGTGAAACAAACCTGCAACAGTTTGCAACAATCGGCCAATTTTCTGTTTCAGCCACTTAATTTAAAATATTAACGCAGCTACCCTCTTTGCCGATTTCTACAGAGAGGGTGGTCGAGCGAAGTCCCAACCGAAGGTCGGGAGGTGAGTCAAAACGGCGGACATTACAACCAATTCATTCAACCCAACCAACCTTTTTACCTAAATTTGTTTAGCTAATAAAAAACAAATGGACAGCGCATCTCCCATTGTTTTTCGCACAAAAGATCAGCCCCCAAGCTACTGGCTCACCCGGTTTATCATCCTTCGCCTCCTGGGGGTGGTTTATGCCGTAGCCTTCCTGGTGGCAGTTAACCAAATCGTCCCGCTGATCGGCGCTAACGGTCTGACACCGACAGACAATTACTTAAAGTACGTGACAGGTGTTTTAGGATCGCCCGGAGCAGGATTTGCGCGGCTGCCTTCTTTATTCTGGCTTTGGCATTCGGACGGCGCGCTGTTAACGGTGTCATGGATCGGGCTGATACTGTCGTTGGTCGTTGTCGCCGGGTATGCCAACGGGCCGCTGCTGGGCGTGCTGTGGTTCCTGTACCTGTCCATCGTGCATGTGGGGCAGGACTGGTACGGCTATGGTTGGGAGATACAGCTTACCGAAACCGGCTTTCTCGCCATTTTTCTTTGCCCCTTGCTTGACATGCGTCCTTTTCCCAAACGTCCGCCGCCTTTGCCCATTATCGTTTTGTTTCGCTGGCTCGCTTTCCGCATGATGCTGGGCTCCGGGCTGATTAAAGTCCGCGGTGACGAAACCTGGCGCAACGGCACCGTCCTCTTTTACCATTTCCAAACGCAGCCCATTCCCGGCCCGCTTAGCAGGTGGTTCCATTTTTTACCACGCGCTATGCTCAAAATGGGTGTTTGGTTCAACTGGCTGGCCGAACTGGTGGCCCCATGGTTTGTTTTCTGGCCGCGGCTGGGGCGGCATATTGCCGGGGTGATCATCGTGCTGTTTCAACTTAGCCTCATCCTTAGCGGTAACCTCTCCTTTTTAAACTGGCTGACCATCATACCGGCCCTGGCCTGTTTTGACGATCGTTTTTTGGCCCGCGTGCTGCCCCGCGCACTGGTGCGCCGCGCCGAACAAGCAGCCAATAATGCTGAACCGTCCAAGCCTATGCTGGTAACTGCGTGGGTCATCACCGGTATTGTGGCGCTCCTCAGCATCCAGCCAACGGCCAACCTGTTTTCCTCCAACCAGGTAATGAACGGCTCGTTCGACCCCCTCGAACTGGTGAATACCTATGGCGCATTCGGCTCGGTAGGGCAGGAGCGAACCAACGTGTTGTTTGAGGGTACTGCCGATGATACTACCGGCGGCCACGCCACCTGGAAACCCTATGTGTACAAGTATCTGCCGACGCTGCTAAATCAGCCGCCGCCGCAGATAGCCCCGTACCAGCCGCATCTCGACTGGCAGATGTGGTTTGCCGCCATGTCGACGCCCGACCAATATCCCTGGGTGTATAATCTTACCTGGAAACTCCTGCATAACGACCCCGGCACCCTCGGCCTGTTTGCCGGCAACCCCTTCCCCGGCAAGCCGCCTCGCTATATCCGCGCCACCTTGTACCGCTATGCCTTTACCAAACCCGGCAACCCGCAGGGACTTTACTGGGAGCGCACCGAGATCAGCCCCTGGATGCCTGTGCTATCAGTCAACGACCCGCGCCTGCTAAAGCTATTGCAAAGCCAGGGCTGGTTGAAATGACCTGAAGGTTAAATATTGTGCGCAGGTTATTCGTCTTTAATCAGCGTTTTGATTTGCTCGGCCATTTCGGGTGTCACGGTTACGCCGTGAACAGCCTGGGCATGCTCCGCAGCAATGGTTAAAACTTCTTCTTCAGTTTCGGCTGTTACTACAGCATCGCAGGTAAAGCCGGCATCGGCACAAGCTAATGTTTTCATGATCTTTTGGTTTATTTATGTGATTGCCCAGCAAATATATAAACCATTAAAAATCAGAACGGTATCAAAAGATACACAAGCGAAAATATTTTAATATTTACAGCAACTCGATACGCCCCCTGAATAATTTTATTTTATTCTGCCGTTCATATTCCTTCAAAATGCGGGATACCACTACCCGCGTTGTGCCAAGCTCATCGGCAAGCTGCTGGTGGGAAAGATAGACAGACGCGCTGTCCTCTTTTAATGATTTGTTTTGTAAATAGGATAAAACCCTTGCATCGATATGGTCAAACGCAATGCCTTCAAATGAATTGATGAGTTCATCATACCGTTTTCTGAACATCGTCATCACATACCTGTTCCATGATGGATACTTCAATTGCCATTCCGGGATCAGGCTGGCCGGGAAGATCAGCACCTCGGTGGGCTCGGTCACCACCCCGTGCGAGGTACTTTGGTTGTCGAAATACGCCGCCGCCAGCGACATGGTGCATGTTTCCTCAGCCCGCACGTAGTACAGCAAGATCTCCCGGTCTTCCTTTTGCTGAAAAACCCTAATGGCGCCTTTTAGTACGATCGGCAAAAACTTCACATACTGGCCGTCGCGTACAATTACATCGCCTTTATTAAATTTAAGCAGCTGTCCATGCTGTAATAATTCATCCCTGAATTGGGGTTCAGTACAAAAAGTAATTTTTTTGAATAGGTCTTCCGGTTTGTCCATAAACAAATATAACCGATAAATTATTTTTCACCGTTGATTATTAATCGGTTATGTCGCTTTTTCGCCCGGTCCCTGTAGGCGCGGGTAGTCCATTTGGCTATAAAAAAGCTTTAAAGCAACTATCACAGCGCTGCCGGCGTAATTTATGTTAACACCCACGCTTTAATTGTGCCACCTGTGAAAACATTTTTAAAGTATATTATGAAAAAATTGATCTATCCCGCAGCGTTTGCAGTCGCGGGCCTGCTTGCCTTTACCCTGGCGACGATCACCTGGAAAGTGAACAGCGACCAGGCTGAAGTGAAATTTACGAGTGACAAAGTCGATGGCTCGTTTACAGGGTTAAAAGCCAGCATCGTGTTTGACGAGCAGCATCCCGAAGAGGCCAAACTATCGGCCACTATAGATGCCACCAGCGTTGCCACCGGGTTTTTCTTAAAATCCATGCACGCCAGGGACGCCCTGGGCTCCGACACCTATCCAACCATTAAATTTGAATCGACAGCGGTCAGTAAAAATGGAAACGGTTATGTGGCCAAAGGAAATTTAACCTTGAAGGGCGCAACCCGGCCCGAAGCCATCTATTTTACATTTACCGCCAAAGGCAACCAGGGTGTATTTAAGGGGAACATGACCGTGGTGCCAAAGGATTTTGGCATCGACCACAACGGTACGCCCCCAAAGGTGATGATTAGCCTTACCGTGCCGGTTAGTAAAATGTGAAAAGAATATAACCACAGCTTTCCTTTAAGCAATCGAATCACGCAGTCCTTCGCCTTTAAAAATGGCCTTGCGCATAGGGATACCCTCTCAGCGGGGGAATCGCACAAGCCCCTTCGCTAAAAGCCGGTTTCTTCAACAAAAAAGAGGCCGCCCGTTAACAATGCAGCCTTTTTTTCACTCTCTTATTTCGTAAAAAAATTAAACCCGTAGGCTATCCTTACCGCTACAAAACCATAATTATCGCCGGCGGAGTAATAGCTGTCATAGCGAACGCTGAAATCCCAATGGCGTTCCGCCCAGCCCAGGGCGGGTGATACCAGGAATTTCTTAGGACCCGTGCCCGAGTCGTCTTCCTCTATCCCTACTCCAATTTCTCCGTCCACATAAAGATGAGGGGTATAAAATGCTTTAAACCCCGCCTTAATGGGGATAATGCCAAAGCTGTCGTACCGCATAGTGGTGCCGGGGATGTACTTGCTTAAAAAGTGATCGGCGCCCGAGGTAAGCACCACGGCAAATCGGTTGGTAACGCCATATTGCAGGCTGATGGTGCCGCCCAGCACCAGCTCCGAGCTGATGGTGAGGTTACCGGTAGGGTCGCCGGCGTCAAAGCCGATACCCATGCGCAAGCTGCCGGCTGGTACTGTCTGGGCCTTTAATTCCGTCGTAAAAAATATTGCCGCCAGGGTAAAAGCTGCGGCAATCAGTAATGATACCTTTTTCATGGGTAGTTGGATTTTAGTAAACAATCGTTTTTTACTAATACAGCCGGTTTTTAAAAGGCGTTGCTTTTAAGGGGAAATTTTTGTTGGCGTACGCAACAGGCAAGTGTGATCCAGAATATATTGATCAAACGGATCAGGCCTTTTTACAGCGTATGGCGCCTGAACGGGCGAAGGTTTGCCGAAGTGCAGCAAACCCGAAATTATTATTGTGATTGCATTGTTGCCAATAAACAAAAAACCACCGGCAAGGTGGCTTTGATCTAAAGGCATCACTCCATTTTTATCACCCGGGCACCCGTACCGACAACAACTATTCAGTAGCCGAATCCCCCGGTTTAACGAGCATTACACGGGCAGGTATCAGGCCATGGGCTTCTTTGTGGGTATCGATAATGGCGGTTGAATCGGGCGCCTGCGATAAGCACATCACCACACCCCTTTTCTCGTTCACCCAGTAGTTGATAAAATTAACGCCGTACTTTTTTTCAACGGCCAGGTCCTTAAGGTGAGCTGCCGCTACGGCATTGGCGGTCACATTTCCCGGGCCAAGGTTATGTATATCCAGGAAAAAGTTCTTTCCTGAGTTTAGCGCGGAAACAGTTCCGCTGGTTACCAGGTAAATTTCCCCGGGGAGCATGCCATGTGCTTCGCCATGTGTTTTCCTTATCGCCATGGTATCCGGCGCCGAAGACAGGCAGTACACATCGCCGCCTTTTTCGTCAACCCAGAAATTAATAAACCGCACGCCATATTTACGCTGCACGGCAACGTCTTTTGCATGGGCTTTTACTACGTCATCATATTTTACATTGCCCGGTCCAAAATGATGCACGTCAATGTACAAATTATTTTTACTGGTGTCTTTAACCGGCGCTCCGCCGCTTTGGGCAGACAGTTTAAGCGACATGCACACTAAAGCTGCGCACGCGGTAAATAAAAAAGAGCTTTTCATGATAAATTAATTTTAAGTGGTGATTGGAATTTTTAACAAAGGAAGTTTTAATTGCATTGCCGCATGTAAGGAGTTTTCCCTATTTTAGAGCGTAAATCCCCCAATTTTATTTATCGAAAAATGGAATTGATCGAACGGGCGGGGTTTTTGGCCTCGTTACAAGGTAAATTCAGGGATATTGAGACGGGTGAAGGGCACTGTGTATTGGTAAGCGGCGAGGCCGGTATGGGCAAAACCTCGCTGGTGAGGGCGTTTTGTAAAGAAAAAAAAGGCGAGTGCAAAATATACCAGGGAACTTGCGATGCCTTGTTTACGCCACGCCCGCTGGCGCCGTTGTACGACATTGCCGGGCAGTTGAACCCCGGTGCAGACATTTGGCAAAACAGCAATGCGACTGATGACCGGGCTGCGTTGTTCAGTCGTTTTTTCCAGGAATTAGGAAACAAAGGGCAGGTATCAATCATTGTATTCGAGGATGTCCATTGGGCAGACGAAGCCACACTCGATTTTATAAAATTTCTTGCAAGACGCATTACCCGCCTTAACTGCCTGTTCATTCTTACCTGCCGCAATGACGAAATTGGCAGCCGCCATCCCTTGCGGAATGTGCTGGGCCAGCTGCCGCCAGATTCGTTTACCCGGCTTGATCTTGTGCCGCTATCGCCCGGGGCCGTTGAAGCGATGGCTGAAGCGAGAGGATATAAGGGCGGCGACGTTTACACCATATCGGGCGGCAATCCATTTTATGTGAATGAGATACTGGCCAGCTACAGCCCGGGCATCCCTGACAATATAAAGGATTCGATATTGTCCGTTTATAACCGGCAGGACGAAAAAACACGGCAGGTATGGGAAATACTGTCTGTGCTGCCCACCGGCCTGGAAGTAAAACTTCTGGCGGCGCTGGAACCATTTTACAGGACTGCCATTGAAAATTGCCTCGACTCAAAAATATTGGTGATAAAAGATGAGCTGATCTTTTTTAAACACGAATTATACCGCCGGACGATTGAAACATCCCTGTCGCCTTTTGTAAGGGTTGCGTTGAATAAAAGGATGCTGGAGTTGTTCCTTGGCGATCCGGGGCATGACGGCCAGCTGGAAAGAATCGTCCACCACGCAAAAAATGCCAACGAATACGAAGCGGTTGTGCAATATGCGCCGCTGGCGGCCAGGCGGGCCGCATCAGTCGGCGCACACACGGAAGCCGCGAAGCTATATTTATCGGCAATTGAATACTACCAGGGCAATGACCGCGGCACGCTGGTGGAGCTTTACGAGTTATATGCTTATGAGTGCTATTTGACAAACAAACACAAGGAGGCAATAATTTATACCGGGAGAGCGCTGACGGTGTGGACGCAGAAAAATGACCGCGCAAAAATGGGAAACTGCATGCGTTTTTTGTCGCGCCTTTGGTGGTATGAAGGCAACAGGAAGCAATCGGAAAGCTATGGCAACCAGTCCATCGAAGTTTTTGAAACCCTGCCGGCTTCGAAGGCCAAGGCGATGGCATACAGTAATATGTCGCAGTTAATGCTGTCTGTTGATAGGGCAAAAGATTGTATAAAATGGGCGAAAGAGTCTATTGCGCTGGCACACGAAGCCGGCGATGAAGAAACGCTTTCACATTCATTAACTAACATGGGTACGACACTTTCGCTTGACCCCGCAACACGCCGGGAAGGCATTGATTTACTGGAGCAAAGCCTTTCAATTGCGTTGAAAAATGCCTACCACGAACATGCGGCACGCGTGTATGCCATTTTAGGCGCGAACGGTGTAACGATAAAAGATTATGACATGGCAAAAACAGCCCTGGCAGAGGGAATTGCCTATTGCGAGGAGAATAACCTGGATGCTCAGCGATTTTTCATGCTATCATCAAAGGCGAGGATGCTGCTTGAAACCGGCGATTGGGAA